>JBBREY010000006.1:0-40761 GCA_038225275.1 Chitinophagales bacterium
AATGCTGTAAAACAGGCTTTTCTGCTCCCAAAAACGTTATTTCTCTAAATATTTTATATAGGAATATTTTTCTACTAGATTATCATTTTTAAAAAAAAGGCAGTTTTAGTAAATACTGAAATAGTCAGATTGGGACTATTCACATAGTATTTATACGCTTTTGTGTCCATAACTTTTCACGATTATTGCACACAGGGGTTTGTTGTAGCACAAATTTGAAATTTTAGTCTTGCCTATTGCTTATTTTATAAAACAAGACTGTATAAATTATTTTTCAACATTTTTGCATTTCAAATATTGAAGATGTTAATAGATACACATTGCCATTTATACGTAAAGGATTTTAAAGCAGATATCAATGCAGTAATTGAAAGGGCAGAGGCAGAAGCTGTAAATAAGTTTTATTTGCCTGCTATTGATAGCCGGGAAATTGATAATATGCTTTTGTTGGAAGAAACCTTCCCAGGCAAATGTTTTGCAATGATGGGTTTACACCCATGCTCGGTAAAAGCTAATTATGAGGAAGAACTTGCGATAGTAAAGGAATGGCTTACCAAAAGACAATTTGCTGCAGTTGGAGAAATTGGCTTGGATTTTCATTGGGATAAAACATTTGTTGAGCAGCAGTACGATGCCTTTAGAACTCAAATTGAGTTATCGCTGCAATACAATTTGCCCATAGTTATACATACCAGAGAAGCCATGCAGGAATGTATAGATGTAGTATATGAGTATGTTCCCAAAGGCGTAAGAGGCATCTTTCACTGCTTTGGTGGCACTATAAAAAATGCAGAAGATATAGTTGCTGCAGGATTTTATTTGGGTATTGGGGGCGTGCTTACTTACAAAAAATCCGGATTGGCAGAAGTGCTTGAAAACATTGACTTAAAACATTTGGTTTTAGAAACAGATGCGCCTTACTTAACACCGGTACCATTTAGAGGAAAAAGGAACGAAAGTAGCTATCTAAAATATATTGTAGAGCAACTGGCGCTAGTAAAAAATGTAAGTGTTGAAGAGGTGGCTGCTGTTACAACGGCCAATGCAGAAAACATATTTGCGAAAAAACAGTAAAAATAAAAGCGGAGACTAAGGGATTCGAACCCTTGATAGAGTTTCCCCTATACACACTTTCCAGGCGTGCTCCTTCAACCACTCGGACAAGTCTCCTTTTAAAGGGCTGCAAATCTACGTTGTAAAATTTGCAATCTCAAATTCAATTCAAAACCTTTTCCATTTGCGTGCTGCGGCTGCCTTTTATTAAAATACCGGCGTTTTTAAACTGCTGTTGTTTAAACCAAATGCCTGCCTGCTCGGCATTTTTAAAAGTTAAATAGTTGTGGGTTACTTTATCAAAATCTCCCCCCACCAACACAACATTGGTCCAACTGTAGTTATTAATCAAACCAACCAGTGCCTGGTGTTCCTGTACGCTTTCAGCGCCTAGCTCCATCATGCCGCCAAGTATAAGCACTTTCGTTGTTCCATCCATCTTTACAAA
Source organism: Chitinophagales bacterium (assembly GCA_038225275.1). Taxonomy (GTDB): domain Bacteria; phylum Bacteroidota; class Bacteroidia; order Chitinophagales; family Chitinophagaceae; genus Ferruginibacter. Next base: position 1,502 of record JBBREY010000006.1, read on the forward strand.
ATTTTCAACAGCAGCCTTCATGCTTGTTGGGTTTGCATTGTAGGCGTCTAAAATTATTTTGTTACCATCTTTCTCAATTAATTGAGAGCGACTATTGGATGGTATATAGCTTTCCAAAGCTTCTTTTATTTTGGCATCAGGGACATTAAGATATTTACCCGCAGCTACAGCCAGCAGTACATTTGGCAGGTTATATTCACCTACAAGGTTTGTTTTAATTGTATCGATATCTGCACCTGAAATTATATCAACTTCTAAAAAAGTTGAACTCGCCTTTACGTTTCCGGTTACAAAACAATCTTGGGTACCATAGGTTATAACTTCGCCAATTCCGTGGCACATTTCCCTTAGGTAATCATAATCCTTCATAATAAAAGCTGTGCCGTCATTAGCTCTTAAATAATCAAATAATTCTCCTTTGCCTTTACGAATGCCTTCCACGCCACCAAAGCCCTCTAAATGGGCTTTACCGCAGTTTGTAATAACGCCATGGGTTGGCATAGTGTACGCACAATAACTTTCAATTTCTTTTTGATGATTAGCTCCCATCTCAACAATCGCTATTTCGGCATCAGCCTTAATTTTTAAAATTGTAAGTGGTATTCCTATATGATTATTGAGATTACCTTCTGTTGTGTAAGTTTTGTATGTAGAGGAAAGAACGGCATGCATTAATTCTTTGGAAGTTGTTTTTCCATTGCTGCCTGTTATGGCAATAAACGGCACTTGTTTTTTATCGCCAATTGAAATAAATTGTTTGCGATGATGATGCGCAAGTTGCTGCAACGCATCTAAAACATCATGTACAAGTATTATTTTTTCATCCGCATTTTCTATTACTTCATCTACTACAGCATAGGCTGCGCCTGAATTTAGTGCTTGAGCGGCAAACTGATTTCCATTAAAGTTTGGCCCTTTTAAAGCAAAAAATAAATCACCGGATTTTATTTTTCTGGTATCAGTTTTTATGGACGGAAACTGAAGAAACAATTTGTAAAGTTCGCTTATTTGCATGCATCAAAATTAATGTGAACTGCTTAATATCGGGCAATAAAAAACTCCCGAATTTTCGGGAGTTTTAATTATATCTTAACCTAAGTTATTTCTTTTTCTTACGTGAGTTCTGCTTACGCTTACCAAAGATGTTACCTTCTTTAAATCCTGGTCCTTCTGGCGGGCCTAGGTAAGTTTGAGCGCAACGGAAACCTACAGTGCTGGCAGATTGTGTTTCCTGCATAAATCTGCGTGTTCCTGGAGATAACCAATAAGGTCTGTCATTCCAGCTTCCGCCTTTAATTACTCTTGAGGAATCACTTATTAATGAAGTTATACCGTATCCGTAGAATACACCACTTGAAGAATCACCATCAAGGTAGTTAATAACGTCATTTTTCTGATAGTTAGCACGGTTTGCAACTTCATCATCAGAGATATCTACTTTTTTTAGACGGCCCATGCTGTCTCTTTCGTATTCTCCACCAGAATTTTTGTAATATTTTTGGAATTTATTACCGCGGAAGTAGTTGAAATCTTCAGCATCAACTGAAGTCATTGGCCTGTAAACATCGCCAACCCACTCACTAACATTACCACTCATATTATATAAGCCAAACGAGTTTGGATAAAACGATTTAATATTTGCAGTAATAGCCGCACGGTCATTTAAACCTCCCGCAATACCCATATTATCGCCACTTCCTCTTTTAAAGTTTGCAAGAAACTTTCCTTGCCAACTACCTCTGCGATTGTCTCTCAATCCGTTTGGATTTTTGGACCAAGAATAAACTTGCTGGTTTAATCTGTTTTCTTCGCCACTTTGTTTTTCCTTTTTACGAATATTAGGATTTTGATCTAACAAGCCATAAGCAGCATATTCCCATTCTGCCTCAGTAGGTAATCTATAACCCATATTTAAAATACCATCTTCCATTCTTACACTAGCTCTTGGCTTCCCGTTTACATCTTTTAAATCTGTTTTCTTAGGTTTGCTTTTGGCCATCTGCACTAACTCTGGGTTTACAAGATATGCCTCTGTATTGAATGAACCCTCTGCACCACCGCCTTTCATTTCTTTTTTTGCAGCATCTTTCTTCAAATACCCTTTTTTTATTAAATTAAGTTCGTTTACCCTGTCAGTTCTCCAAATACAAAAATCATGGGCTTGTTGCCAATTTACACCCACTACCGGATAATAATTGTAAGAAGGATACCTGAAATAATATTCAACATATGGTTCGTTGTATGCAAGCTCTTGTCTCCAAACTAAAGTATCTGGAAGGGCTTTGGTTACGATGTTTGTATCACCGCTAAAAGTATTATCTAGCCAATACAAATATTCCCGATAATGTACGTTTGCAACTTCAGTTTCATCAATAAAGAAAGAAGGGACTGTGACCCTTCTTGGTACATTATTCCAATCTCCCATTACATCTTCATCTTTTGCACCCATCACGAATGATCCTCCCTGTACAAATACAAGACCGGGGCCGGCTTTAGGATATTTAACTTTTGAAACATGGAAATTACCAAGATTTTTATCGTCATAACTCCACCCCGTAGCATCTGAAGTGCCTTTTTTCTTACTAAAGATACTACCGTTTTTACAGGCCCCTAAAGAGAGGGCGGCAAACGCTGCTAGTAAAAAATATTTGCTTGAAAAGGTTTTTAACATGGTATATTATCGTTTTACAAATTAGAAACGAAGAAAATTCGTGGTTATTGTTGATTAATACTTAAGTGCTGCGAATATAAATAAATTCAGTTTAAAAGATAGTATGGTTTTATATTTTTAGCGTTTTATTTGAATATTAAACAATTTTTTTAAAGAGTGCAACGTTTTCTAAAAAATATCTGTCTTTATACTCTTGAATGATAATGATTCAACAATAATACCATTCAATAATTAGTGAGCTATTTTTTTAATTTTTCATTATATAATTCAAAACGAAGCCGCTCGATAAACTTTATGTATTAATAAATTTGTTTTTATTTAACAACAATTTATATCTTAGCATAAGTATAAAGAGATAATCTAAACCAATTATAAATTTAAAACAAAACGCTTATCGGGTAGTTTTACCTAACCAAGACAAAAAAATCGAATGAAACAAGCAACCTTGAAGCTGACCGCTATATTAATTTTAATAGGTGGGACGACATTTGTAAAAGCACAATCAATTTCCGATAAGACTAATAATGTAGTTACAACAGCGGTTCCTATGTTACGGATTTCCCCTGATGCTCGCAGTACTGGAATGGGCGAAACTGGCATTGCTACAGCAGCTGACGCTTACTCAAATTTTTGGAATTTAGGCAAAATCCCTTTTGCAAAGCAAAAAGGTTCTATCGGTGTTACTTATACACCTTGGTTAAATGATCTTGATTTAAAGGATGTATATATTGCTTCAATTGCGGGTTATTATAAATTAGATGAAACCCAGGCATTAACACTCGGGTTAAGATATTTTAGTTTGGGAGATATACAATTTACAGATCAGTCAGGTCAAGACCTTGGAAGCAACCGTCCTCGTGAATATACAGTAGAGGGCGGATATTCAAGAAAACTGGGTCCTAAATCTGGTCTTGGTATCGGTGTTCGTTACATTAGTTCTAATCTTGCAAATGGCACTTACAACGGAGTTAATTATAAAAAGGGTAGCTCAGTTGCAGCTGATTTACATTACTTTCATAACGGCGCAAACGAAAGTGGCGAAGGCTTTAACTACGGGATAACTTTAAGCAATCTTGGTTCAAAAATTTCATACACTGACGACAACGCACAAAAAGATTTTATTCCTGCAAATCTTGGTTTAGGTGGTGCATATACTAAAGTATTTGATGCTGATAGCAAACTAACATTCGCAGTTGACTTAAATAAATTGCTTGTTCCTACGCCTGATACAACTGCGGCGAGTATAGCCAACTATCGTAAACAAGGTGTTGTTAGTAGTTGGGCAAAATCTTTTGGTGATGCACCGGGCGGTGGATCAGAAGAACTTCGTGAAGTAACTGCATCTATTGGTGCTGAGTACTGGTACAAAGAACAATTTTCTTTCCGTGCAGGTTATTTTTATGAGAGTCCTTTAAAAGGTAATCGTCGTTATGCAACGGTTGGTGCCGGTTTAAAATATAATGTGATAGGCTTAAACCTTGCTTATATTTTCCCATCGGGTTCGGGCATAAGCCGCAATCCATTGTCAAATACAGTACGTTTCAGTTTGTTATTTGATATTGACAAATAAGATACGAATTTTTTAAGATACAAAAAGACGTTCTGCCAAGGCAGAACGTCTTTTTATTTAATAAGTTTTGTGCACCTTTGCCGCAAATAATATTTATGGGTTACAGAATAGGAACCGGAATTGATTTTCATAAACTTGTTGAGGGTAGAGATCTCTGGATAGGCGGTGTTCATATTCCACATTATAAGGGCTCACTCGGCCACAGCGATGCCGATGTATTGCTACATGCAATTTGCGATGCATTGCTTGGGGCTTTAAGTTTAGGAGATATTGGCAAGCACTTTCCTGACACAAACGAATCATTTAAAAATATAGACAGCAAAATTTTACTTTCAAAAACCTATGAACTTATCGTTTCTTATGGTTATAAAGTGGTAAATGTAGATTCGAATGTTTGCCTTGAAAACCCAAAAATAATGCCCTTTGCTGAAGAGATGCGTAAGCGTATATCTTCAATACTTCAAACTAATGTAGAGCGCATTTCAATTAAAGCAACAACTACTGAAAAAATGGGTTTTGCAGGAAGAGAAGAAGGTCTTTTTGCAAATGCAACTGTTTTATTAAAGAAGAAAAAGAAATAATGGAGACTATCAAAATAAACACCGTAAATGTATCTTCCAATAATTTACCTCATTATGCCACTATTGGGTCTGCGGGGTTAGATCTGCGGGCAAATATTCAGGAGGTTATTGTGCTAAAGCCTTTAGAGCGAAGACTCATACCTACAGGAATTTTTTTAGAAATTCCGAATGGCTATGAAGTTCAAGTAAGACCTAGAAGCGGCCTGGCTTTTAAAAATGGAATTACCTGTTTAAACTCTCCGGGTACAATTGATAGCGATTATAGAGGAGAAATAAATGTTTTACTTATTAATTTAAGCAATGAGCCATTCGCTATAAATAATAGCGATAGAATTGCTCAAATGATTGTAGCAAAGGTGGAAAAAGCTGAATTAATATTGGTACAACAATTGAATGAAACTGAACGCAATGCAGGTGGGTTTGGCCACACAGGTGTATAAATCGTAACTTATGAAAGTATTCGGATGGTTAATTTTAATTTTATTTTTTACTTGTTTTACTCAATGTAGGTCAGGCAGAACAATCGCCAATGCTATAGCACCGAGGGATACTACAAAGGTTATTGTTATGAATTCGTCTATCGATTCATTATTACTAATTAATTCTACAAAAGATATTATTCAAAAAAATACAATTGATTTTAAAACTTTTTCTGCAAAAATTAAATTAGAAATTGATGACAGCAAAGGTAAAAAGCCTGATTTGCTTGCAAATATTAGGATGATTAAAGACAGTGCAATCTGGATCTCTATTTCTGCTTCTATTTTAAACATAGAAGTATTTAGGGTCTTAGTAACCAAAGACAGCGTTATTCTCCTAAACAAGCAGGAGAAAGAAGTACAATATAGATCTATCAATTACTTGCAGGAAATTACTGAAATTCCTTTTGATTTTAAAACGCTTCAAAATTTATTGGTAGGCAATCCAATTTTTTACAATGACAGCAACATAACAGTTAGAAAATTTGAAGAATTTTTATTGGTATCATCTACTACTAAAGATTTTAAAAATCTCCTTACTATTTCTACAATTGACAATTCCCTTAAGCATTCTAAACTTGATGACTTAAATTTTACAAGGAATAGAACTGCGGACTTTACTTACGATAGTTATTTCAATAACGATGGTGTAATGTTTTCTACCTACAGACAAATTATTGCAAGTGAAAAAAATAAACTCGATGTAAGAATGAACTTTAAACAATTTGAGTTTAACAAAGAATTATCTGTGTATTTCTCTGTTCCTAAAAATTATAAAAAGAATTAATCCTTACTTTTAATTTCTTTTAGATGAAATAGTAATTGCAGACTATTTCTTTTTTAAATACCATACTATGTTGAGAGCAACCATTTCTATTGTAATTATTTGTTTTTTTGCAATCAGTACTTTTGCACAAACAAGAGAGGAGTTGGAGAAGCAGCGTGTTCAATTAAAAAAGGAAATTGAGGAAACACAAAAACTATTAAATAGCAATAAAGAAGTTACCAAACAAAACCTTACAACACTTTCACTATTTACAAATAAGGTTAATTTACAAGGCCGGGTTTTAGAAAACATCGGTAAAGATTTACGTATCCTCGACAACAATATCTATTCCATACAAAGAGATGTAAACAGATTTGATAAACTGCTCGATACCTTAAAGCAGGAGTATGCCAAGAGTATGGTCTATTCTTATAAAAACAGGGGGAACTATGAGTTTATCAATTTTATTTTTTCTGCAGATAATTTTAATGATGCTATTAAGCGTATTTCTTATTTAAAAAGTTACAGAACATATAGGGAAATGCAAGGGCAAAATATTTTACGTACGCAGGAACTACGTAGGAAAAGACTGCAGGATCTTGGTGCCTCCAAGCAAACAAAAAGTGTAACGCTGGGCGTGCAGAGTAAAGAACTGAGTGTATTGGAGCAACAAAAATTAGAGCAAAATAAAATTGTTGCACAATTAAAAAAAGAAGGCAGTGGTTTAAATGCAAAAATAGCAGCTAAGCAAAAGCAAATTGCAAAAGTAAATAGTTCAATAAAATCAGCGATAGCAGCGGCTATGAAAGCTGAAAACGACAGAAGACTTGCTGAAGAAAAAGCTGCAAAAAAACGTATAGCTGACTTAGCATTGGCTGAACGAAATAGGAAAATTGAAAATGATAAAATAACAAAAGCTAATACTGCGGCTTCAGCTGCGGGTAAGCCAACAACTGCATTAATTGAGCCCACAAAAACCCGTCCTGTTAAAGAATCTGTCGCAATAGTTGCACCTGCTTCATCAACTTTTAATTCAGATAATATTGCATTAAATAACAGCTTTGAAAGAAACAAAGGAAGTCTACCATGGCCTGTAGATAATGGTGCAGTATTAAACCATTATGGTCCTTACAAATTGCCGAGTGGTGCTATACTACAAAATAGTGCCGTTACAATTTCATCAGCTATTGGTACTGCTGTAAAGGCGGTGTTTGATGGTATGGTGATTCTGGTTACAGAAGTTGATGATGAAAAGTATACAGTAACTATAAAGCACGGAAATTATTTTACATCTTACAGTAATATAAATGGCGTAGCAGTAAAGATGAACCAGGAAGTAAAAACAGGACAGGTTTTAGGTAGGGTAGCCTCTAACCTCGATGGTATTGGTTCTATAGATTTTTATAGTGCCAAAGGAAATGCAGATCTTGATCCTGAAAAATGGCTGAGACGTAGATAGAATTTATTGCAAAACTCTTTTGTACAGAGCTTCATACTGAGGGACAATATTTTCAATATCAAAACGCTCGGCTTGTTTTAAAGCATTTGCTTTAAATGTTGCATAAACGAGATCATCCTTTAAAATTTTTATGGCATTTTTTGCCATATCCTCAACATCGCCAACATTACTCATGTATCCACAATCTCCGTTAATTATAATTTCAGGTAATCCTCCAGCATTAGAAGAAATTACCGGTACTTCTGCAGCCATTGCCTCTAAAGCTGCCAATCCAAAACTTTCATATTCACTCGGTAATAAAAATAAATCAGCAATGGGTAATAAATCTTCCATTTGCTCCTGCTTACCCAAGAATTTTATATCATCTTTATTTATACAATCTCTCGTCATCGCTTCCAAATCAGGCCTCTCAGGTCCATCACCAATTAATAATAATTTAGAAGGAATTTCTTTAGCAATAAGCTGAAATATTTTTATAACATCACTAACTCTTTTTACTTTTCTAAAATTGGATGCATGAACGATTATCCGTTCACCGTTTGGCGCTATTAATTTCTTAAATGCATCTATCGGTTTTTTGTGAAAGCGTTTTACATCAACGAAGTTGTAGATAACATCTATTTCTTTATCTATCTTAAAATTACGGTAGGTTTCGGCTTTTAAATTTTTAGAAACTGCGGTTAATGCATCGCTCTCTTCCATGGAGAAAGTTACTACCGGGCTGTATGTTTTATCTCTACCCACAAGTGTAATATCCGTACCATGCAAGGTAGTTATGACAGGGATTTTTTTATTTTGTTTGGCTAAGATTTGTTTTGCCATATAAGCTGCAGCAGCATGTGGTATTGCATAATGAACATGCAGCAAATCTATATCCTGGTTTTTTACCACATCTACCATTGCACTCGCCAATGCTGTTTCGTAAGGAGGAAAATCAAATAACGGGTAAGTGGGTACTCGAACTTCATGATAAAAAATATTGGCCTGAAAACCCCCGAGTCTCACCGGTTGTTGGTAGGTTATAAAATGGATGTTATGTCCTTTATCTGCCAACGCTTTACCAAGTTCTGTTGCTAAAACGCCACTTCCTCCATAGGTAGGATAACACACAATTGCTATATTCATAATCTAATTCGTTGCTGGTTTTAATGATGCAATGTAATCATTAAATGAAACGGTTTTATGATTTAAAGTTGCTCCCTTTTTATAAAAAATTATTTTCTCTTTCTGCCAGGATATGATTTTGAAACGGTCAATTTTATATATCTATTTACATCTTGGTGTAAAAGATTAAGTTTGTCTTATAAATATTATTTACATGAAATCAATTTTGTCTTTTGCAGGTTTATTATTTTTTTCGATGCTGTCTCAAGCGCAGCAATCCATGAATATTAATTATAAAAATGATAGCGTTCAGATAAAGAAACTTGCTGATGAGGTTATGACGAACAGCAATGCTTATAAAAACCTACGTTTTTTATGTAAAGATATTGGGCCACGATTAAGTGGTTCAGCCAATGCACTAAAAGCAGTTTATGCAGGTAAGAAAATGCTTGAGGCTGCCGGGGCTGATACCGTGTATCTGCAACCATGCGTGGTGCCTCATTGGGTGAGAGGGGCAAAGGAAGAAGGTTCAATTTCTATAAATGGAATTAATGAAAAAATTAAACTTACTTCTCTTGGTAACAGTGAAGGGACAAATGGCAAATTAATAAATGCAGAAATTGTCGAAATTAAACAAATGGAGGATATCTCTAAAGTTAATGTGAAAGGCAAAATCGTTTTGATAAATATAGAAATGAACCCAACCTATATTAAAACTTTTCGTGCATATAGCGAAAGCGGCGTTGGGCGAAGAGCAGGACCGTCTTTAGCTGCTAAATATGGTGCAATCGGAGTTATGGTAAGATCGCTTGCAAGTAATGAAGATGACCATCCGCATACAGGAGCAACGGCATACAACGATTCATTTCCTAAAATTCCAGCGGTTGCTATCAGTACACAAATGGCTAATAAAATAAGCAATGCTTTATTTGCTGGTAAAGTTGTAAGAGGAATGGTAAAATCTAATTGTAAAATGATGGGTACAGCAAATTCATTTAATGTTGTTGGTGAAATAAGAGGAGCAAAATTTCCTGAACAAATTATTACAGTTGGCGGGCATTTAGATAGTTGGGATTTAGCAGAAGGTGCGCAGGACGATGGCACAGGTGTTGTACAAAGTATTGAAATTATTAGAAGTATAAAAGCACAAGGAATTAAACCGTTGAGAACTATAAGAGCCGTACTTTTTATGAATGAAGAAAATGGTGGTGGAGGGTCTAAAGCTTATTTGCAAAATGCAAAACAAAAAAAGGAACAACACATATTTGCATTGGAGAGCGATGCAGGTGGATTTACCCCACGAGGTTTTAACTTAGAAATGTCTCTGCAAAAAGAACAAGTGGTGAAAGAATGGGCTCCATTATTTTATCCATATGGGGTGTACGAATTTAATGAAAAGGGCAGTGGATCAGACGTGGGACCTCTAAAAGAGTTAGGCACTGCTCTTGCAGGTTTAGGCACAGACAGCCAGCGGTATTTTGATCTGCATCATGCAGAAACCGATGTGTTTGAAGCAGTAAGTAAACGAGAACTTGATTTAGGTGCTTTGAATATGACGGCGTTGATTTGGCTGATAAGCGAATACGGATTATAATTTAACACTGATAAATAAAGAATATGGAACCAACACAAAATGAATTTTTAAATGCAGGAGCGAAAACAAATCTGCAGCAGAAAAAAGGAGGTTGCGGTAAGTACGTCTTTATGGGGTTACTCATCTTTATAATTATCGGTATTGGAGTATTTTATTGGAAATATTATTATACTTACAGTGACGGTTATCGCTCTGGCATGTTGCAAAAACTTTCGCATAAAGGCAACCTTATGAAAACCTATGAAGGCGAGCTTGTTTTAAGCAGCGTTGCATCTACTAATAATGTAGCACTTGCATCTGAAAAATTCTTTTTTTCTGTAGCTATAGATAGTGTTGCAAAAAGAATGATGGATTACGAAGGGAAAAGAGTTAAGCTTCATTATGAGCAAAAAAAGGGTACTTTGCCTTGGCGTGGGGATAGTGAATATATTGTGGATGGAGTAGTGGTAGAACAATAATTTTTCTGAAAATTAATTTCCTGCATACAATAAAAATATTGCCGGTTGCTTATGAAGCTCCGGCTTTTTTATTTTCCACTCACTCACTAACATCGTCTGTATAAACTCATTACGGGCGGTTAAATTTACAGCAATACAAAGCAATGTTTTATTGTCGCAAGTTTTTAAAATACTTTCAACCAATTGGTTATTTCTGTAAGGTGTCTCTATAAAAATTTTTGTGCTGTTATTCCTTTGAGAAGACAATTCCAACTCCTTTATTTTTTTAATTCTATCTGCATTATCTATTGGTAAATAACCGACAAATTCAAACTGCTGCCCGTTCATACCGCTGGCCATTAATGCAAGTAAAATAGAACTTGGTCCGACTAATGGCTTTACTGTACAATTTAATTTTTGTGCGGCTGCTATCAATATTTGTCCAGGATCGGCAACGCCAGGGCACCCAGCTTCACTAATTATGGCTATGTTTTTTTTCTCATTTATTTTTTGTCTGAAGTTTCTTAATTCTTCTTCTTCAGCTTTGTGAATGGCAAACCATTCGAACGAATCTATAATGATTGATTTATCCATCATCTTTAAGAACCGACGAGCTGTCCTTTCATTTTCTGCAAAAATCACATTGCATTTTTTTATTGCATCAATGATGTAAGTTGGAATTGTTTGTGCCGCATCGTCTGCCAACACGCATGGAACTAAATATATATCGGTCATAAGAGTATTACGTTATTACTTGTGTCTCTCTAGCTTTGTGTAAACTTAGCGTTGCTGCTATCACTGCGTAAGTGGGTGCCACAAGCCAACCTAAAATAGGGATTAGGTGCATTAAATAAAATACCAGTCCATTGCCTATTGCAAGTCCCTTGTGCCTGCTAATAAACTCTATACTTTGGGTAGTAGACAATTTGTTTCGCTCACTGCTGTAATCCAGCATGGAAAAACCAAAATAATAACACTCTGTAAGTAAGGCAACTAATGGGGCAACCCAGCCAATTACAGGTATAAAAGAAAGTATCAAAATGGTTAACACATATACTGTTTGCCAAAGCAAATTTCTAAGTGCAATTCTAATTCCACGCCACATATCTTTAAAAAGTTGCGGTAAGCTAAAAGGAAAATCTCTTCCTTCTAAAATGCTTTCTGTTCTTTCACTTAAATAAGCAAAAACGGGTGAGCCAATTATTAAAAATAAAAATTTAAAAAGCGAGAAATAGTAAAAAAACAAAACCGCAATTATGATGCCTTGCCCAACAATTACCAGGAGATTAAGCCAACTTTCCTGCATGGATTCCAGCCAGGCTTTGATACCACTTTTAAGCAAAATAAATTCAATTGCATTTACGCTGCTGATACCGAAAAGGTAAAGCCCTGCAATAAAAAGAATACAATAAACAATGCCTGGTATCATAATCCATTTCCATAATCCATGTTTTTTTATAAAGTGATGTGCAGCGAAATAGGATTGTACAGATATAATGATTTCCTTAAGCATTGGTTTATATACTGAATGTTTAAATTCGCTTTAAAGTTACATATCTCAAATGAAAAAGCTTTCCCTTGAATTTTATCGAAGAAACGATGTTGTAAAAATTGCAAAAGAGTTGCTTGGGAAAATTGTTGTCACAAATGTAGAGGGAATAATTTCAAGCGGGCGCATTGTTGAGACCGAAGCTTATGTAGCTTTTGTTGACAAAGCTTCTCATGCCTACAATGGGAAACAGACCTTGCGAAATGAGGCTATGTATGCTTCTGCAGGCGCAGTGTATGTATATATTTGTTATGGTATGCACAACATGCTGAATGTGGTTACAAATGATTTGGATATCCCTGATGCAATTTTGATTAGAGCTTTAGAGCCGATAAAAGGCATTGATGACATGCTTGTGAGAAAAGGGAAAGAGATATTTGACGCTACACTAACAAAAGGACCTGGTAATGTTGCAAAAGCGATGGGAATAACTAAAACGATGTCGGGATTAATGTTAGGTAATAAGAAAATTTATATTGCTGAAGATGATTTCGTGTTGCTTGAAAATGAAATCGGCACAAGTAGAAGAATCGGAATTGATAGCGCAGGTAGTGATGCTTTACTACCTTATCGCTTTTTTATAAAAGGAAATAAATTTGTTAGTGGTAGGCCAGTGAGATAAATTTTAGAACAAAGATTAAGTGAGAAGTTAGAAAGTAATAGCAAACCAAATTTTTTCAACTATAAAAAGCCGTCACTAAAAGTGATGGAGAAAAATATAAAATAAGGTTTAAAATTTTGGACAAGGAATACCTTTTGATTCAGATTTTCTTTTAATATAAATCAAGGAAAATTCGGAACCCCCTCGGCTTGATGTAGCCGTTTTTAAACTACTAAGGTTGACATCATAACTTGCTCCTATCCTCAATCCGCCTACTTCTAAACCAACATAAGGTATCAACGCATCATTAAGTCGTAACCATGATCCAATAAAAATACTGGAAGGGTTTGCATCGTCAACATTTAAATTATATGCAAGCGCACCGCCAAGCGTTGTTTCACTTGCTTTACTTTGGCTTTGGTAAATAAACGAAGCGTTTAGGGTTAGTGCATCTGCTACAGGAACTGATCCACCGCCATGCAAGGTTATTCTATTTGCTAAATAATAATTTTGATCTTTAAAACCAACTTTTGGTCGGTTTACATGATATACAGAAACGCCTGCATAATAATTATTGATTCCGTTACTCGAGCCCGAAAATAAAATGCCGGCATTTAAATCAAAATAATTTTGGTTGTTACCATTTGTAAGAAAATCTGTTCGTGCACCGGTAAAGCCATTTTGCCTAAGCATGTCTTCAAAGGTTAGTTTACCCTCATCCAACGTTAAACTACTGTAAGTTCCTTGAAAGCCTGCACCTATTGTATTGTATCCGTCTTCATCTAATGCCTTGTGGTAGGACATAGAGAGCGAGCCAAAATTTAATTTTAATTGATCATTTGCACTGGCGTCAGATAAGCCAGAAATACCAATACCAAATACATCGCCCACAGGCAATTTATCTTTCAAAATGCCAAAGTCAAAAGAGCCACTAGTGGTAACATAGGCTTTAGGTATTGATGGCCACTGGTCTCTATGATTTACTGCCAATCTCCACTGTCCATCAAACTTACCAGTAAAAGCAGGATTTAAGGTTAGCGGCGAAGCGAAAAATTGTGAAAAGTGAGGGTCTTGAGCATATGCAAATACTGTAAATAATGCCACAAAAATTAATAAAGAAAATTTTCTCATTGATGTTCAGTTCTTCTGTCGTTTAAAGATAAGAAATTAGGTTAAAATGCTGCCTGCACTTAGTTAAAATAAAAAACTAATTGCGAACAGCTTTTTATTGCTGCATTTTAGAACCATAGGCAAGATCTCCGGCATCGCCCAAACCTGGTAAAATATATCCTTTGTTAGATAAATTATCATCAATAGCACCACACCATATAGTCGCAGTGGGTTCTGCCTGTAATAAGGTCTCTATTCCTTGTCTGGCGGCTATAGCACAAACTACATGCAGTTCTTTGATATTTCCTGCATCTCGTATATACTGAATAGCTTTTACGAGAGAAGCCCCTGTTGCAAGCATTGGATCACTCACAATCACTACTCTTCCATCTATTGGCGGGCAACTCATATACTCCAGTGCAATTTCAAAAGTACCATCAGCATTGTGCTTTCGATATGCACTTAAAAAAGCGTTGTCTGCTTTATCAAAATAGCTTAAAAGCCCATTATGCATTGCCAAACCTGCTCTCAATATTGTCGCGAGGACTGGCTGGTCTTTTAAGACTTTACATTTGGCTGTGCCCATTGGGGTAGTAACATCTACCTCGTCTGTTTCCATGTTCTTGCTAATCTCGTAGCCGATAACCTCCGCAATTCGTTCAAGATTTCTTCTAAAACGCATGCGGTCTTTTTGTACATCAATACATCTGAGCTCACTTACCCAGTTACTAATTAAAGAATGCTCATTGCTAAAGTTGTGTACCATTTATGGTTGAAATTTACCTGTAAAAAAGAATACGTTAAAAAAATTCTTAACCACATCAAATCTAAAATAAAATCAGTTGCTAAACTTATATTTGAAAATACTTTTCACATTCAATTTATTTAGATGAAAAAATTTGTGTATTTATTTTTGGTAATATTTGTAATTAGTTCATGTGAAAATAAAAATGATTATGATGTTACTAAAGAAAAAAATTATGAAACGAGTAAGCTTAATTTAGAGAAGACAGAACAAAATAGTCCTGCTGTTTTTCTGTCTGTATCAGGCGAGAGAAAAAAAAATATTCTAGGACAATCAATTATAAAGGGCCAAATTAGAAATATGGCAAAAATTGTTTCTTATAAAGACGTAGATGTAAAACTTTATTTTTATAGCAAAACAGGTACGCTGTTGGAAGAGGATCATGAGGTTTTGTATGAAACAATTGCGCCGGGAAGTATAAAAAAGTTTAAATCGAAATATTTTACACCAAAGGGAACTGATAGCGTGGCCTTTAAAATTATTGGCGCAAAATTTTAATTTTTGTTTAGCTAATAAAAGTGAAATTGTCTCCATCAAACAAACCTTTGTCACTTAATTTTAAATGCGGTATAACGAGCAATGCCATAAATGACAACGTCATAAAAGGAGCTGCCATTCCACTTTTAAGAACATTTGTTGCAAAATTATTTATTTCAGTATAATCGCTTGCAACTTTAAAACCATCGCCGTCACTCATTAAACCACCGACAGGTAACGGTAAAATCATTTCAATATCGTCGCCCGATGCACTAATTCCTCCCTTTTTGTTAATGATGAGATTCACTGCGGTGCAGATGCTTTCATCATCAACACCTACAGCTACAATATTGTGGCTATCATGTGCTACGGATGATGCAATTGCGCCTTTTTTTAAGCCGATATTTTTTATAAAAGAAATTGCTACAGGTGCATCTTTATACCTGTTTACAACTACTATTTTTAAAATATCATTTTCAATATCAGATTCGATAAAACCATCTCTAACAAGTGCAGGCTGTGTGAGTTTGTTTGTTATCAATTGTCCTTCTAACGCTTCTATTACATGAATTTCTATTTGACCTTCTTTAGCGGGAAGCTTAAATTGTTCGGTCTTCTTTTCATGGCAGTTAAAATTATTTATGGACTTTGTTGCTACAGAATTAATAAAAGACTTGCCATTGTCAGCTACCAATAAACCATCAATAAATGTCTTTTGAACTTTAAAATTAATTAGGTCTTTCACTACAATAAAATCGGCAGCATCATCAATTTTTAATGAGCCGTTTTTCATTTTATAATGCTCCACAGGATTTAAACATGCAGCTTTGAGCACTTTAAAAACATTAATGCCATGTGCTACAGCTCGAGCACACAATTTATTTATATGCCCTTCCGCTAAGCTATCAGGATGTTTATCATCGCTGCAAAACATCATATTATCTGAATGATCATGCATCAGATCAACCAATGCATCAAAGTTTTTTGCTGCACTTCCTTCTCGTATTAAAATTTTCATTCCGTAGGAAAGTTTTTCTAAGGCTTCCTCTGCTATAAAGCATTCGTGATCGGTAGTTATGCCCGCGCCAATGTATTTTTTTGCAGTCTCTCCTCTCAAGCCTGGTGCATGTCCATCGACCGGTTTATTCATATTTTTTGCAATTGCTATCTTTTGCATTACAGCTTCATCATTGTTTAATACTCCAGGAAAATTCATCATTTCGCTGAGGTAAAATATTTCCGGCATGCTAAGCAATTCTTCTACATCTCTCACATTTAATTCTGCACCTGCCGTTTCAAAAATAGTGGCAGGCACACAACTTGGTGCACCAAAATGAAATTTAAAAGGAACTTTTTTTCCGTTTTCAATCATAAATTTAACACCGTCCATGCCGCAAACATTGGCAATTTCGTGAGGGTCACTAATTGTGCCTGTAGTGCCATGTAAAACTGCAAGTCTGGCAAATTCCGATGGTATCAACATGCTGCTTTCTATATGTACATGGCTGTCAATAAAACCAGGTAAAATGTAAGGATATTCTAGATTTTCGTTATTAGAAATATTGATGATGTTTTCAATACTTTTATCAATAACCGTCACTTCTCCAAAAAATATCTTTTCATTGAAAATGTCAACAATATTGCCTTGTATTTTAAATGAATTATTCATCGTTTAAATGGCCTATTATCCGTTTGTGTAATAATCTAAATTTAATATCGGGTTAGCCGTTGCAAATGTATTGATACATTATATTTGTGTTGAGTATTTATTTAGTTGGATAATTGGTTGTACTAAATCAACTGAATTATTGATTAATAAGATTTGCTTTAAAACTAAAAAAAAGATAAACATGAAAAAAATTAAGAATTTACTGCTTGCTGGGTTAGCACTAACTACTTTAAATGTAGCAGCACAAACTGCAGATGAAATTATTGCAAAAAATATAACAGCAATGGGTGGCGCTGAAAAAATTGCATCTTTAAAAACAGTTAAAAGAACTGGTAATATGAGTATGCAGGGAATGGATATTCCAATGGTATTTACAGTATCTCAAATGAAAGGTTTTAGGTTAGATGTAGAAGTAATGGGTACTTCTAACTATCAAATAATTACACCAGACAAGGCTTTCATGTTTTTTCCAATTCAACAAATGACGGAGCCTAAAGAAATGGATGCTGAGGTTGTAAAAGGAATGCAGTCAGCTTTGGATATACAAGGAGCATTGTTTAATTACAAAGAAAAAGGATCAACAGTAGAATTTGTAGGAAACGAAAAGATTGATGGTGCTGATGCTTACAAACTTAAAGTTACCGGAAAATCTGGTAAGTCTGCTTTCTACTTTATAGATGTAAAAAGTAACATGCTTGTAAAAACAAGTTCAAAGGCCACAGGACCTGACGGTGTTGAAATGGATGTAGAAACAAACTACAGCGATTACAAAAAGAATGCTGATGGTTATTGGTTTGCTTATTCTACCACAACGCCACAAGGGCCGGTAGTTTTCGATAAAATTGAAAGTAATGTTGCTGTAGATGAGAATTTATTTAAGAACTAATAGTTAGTTTTCCTGATTGAAATAACAATGCCTCTGAAAATTTCAGAGGCATTGTTATTTATAAATGAATTGTTAGAAAATGAATCTGTTATTCAAGCATGTCAGGCCGTCTTTCGGTTGTTCTTTCTAATGCCTTTTCATAACGCCACTCTTCAATCAGTTTATGGTTTCCGCTTTTTAAAACTTCCGGTATTGCCCATCCTCTAAAAGCTTCTGGTCTTGTATAAACCGGTGGGGCTAATAAATTATCCTGAAAAGAATCGGTAAGTGCTGAACTTTCATCATTTAAAACACCAGGCAATAACCTCCCAATTGCATCTGTAAGCACGGCTGCAGCTAGTTCTCCACCACTTAATACATAATCCCCAATAGAGATTTCCTTGGTTACAAAATGATCTCTAAAGCGTTGGTCAATTCCTTTGTAATGACCACAAATCATTAGTAAATTATTTTTAAGGGAAAGTGTATTTGCCATCTTTTGGTTAAACGTTTCACCATCAGGTGTTAGGTAAATAACTTCATCGTAATTTCTTTTTTTTTGTAAACTTTCAATAGCATTTACCAAAGGTTCAATCATTAAAACCATGCCTGCACCGCCGCCGAATTGGTAATCATCTACCTGTGCTCTTGCATAAGTAGTGTGATCTCTTAAATTAATGACATTCACTTTTAGCAAACCCTTGTCAGCTGCACGCTTCATTATTGAATGTGCAAAAGGCGATGTTAGCAGATCGGGTACTACACTTATGATATCAATTGTCATTAATTAAATTTTAAATTTTGGATATAATTTTTTATTCTAGTCTCCCATAAATCCATCCAAGTCTCTTTTCTCTTTTTTGGTCGGTCTGCCCACTTTGCTTAGTCGCTTCCCGGTATGAAATGCAGCGCCCTGATACTGAAGTTTATCTTCAACTTCCTCCGGCGATATATCAATATAAAAATTGATGGCTTCGCTGTATTGTACTCGGTTGTGCAACAAAGCTGTAACTTTTATCAACCACTTTTTTGCTTCTGTTTTTACTTCGTACTCTTCGTCAATATGTACTTGTTTTGATGCTTTAACTGCTGCGCCATTGTATTTCACTTTACCTTTTTCACATGCTTCTGCAGCTACACTTCTTGTTTTAAATAAACGAATGCTCCACAAATATTTATCTATTCTAAGTTTTTCTTTTTCCATAAGTTGCATTTTGAACTTTCACAAATTCAAATCCCTCGCAAAATTATATCAATTTGTTACACACTTGTAAAAGCTTTTAAATTGAGTTTGTTATTGCTTATTTTTATGAATAAAATTTATGCCGATGTTAAGAAAAAAAATGATGTGGTTTGTGATATGTCTCTTTTTTACAAATCTAATTTTTGGTCAGGAAAAAGGGATTAACTGGATGGCTGATGGAACAGCTTTTTATGAGTTTAAAAATAATGGAATAGTAAAGGTTGATGTTAAAACCGAAGCAGAAACAATTGTAGTTACTAAAGAATCGTTGATACCTGCAGGCAGTACGTCACCATTAAGAGTTCAATCTTTTAACTATAGTGTAGATAAGGGGAAAATATTGTTGTTTGCTAATACTGCTAAAGTATGGCGTTATAACACCCGTGGCGATTATTGGGTATTAAATAATGCAACAAACAAATTATTCCAACTGGGCAAAGGGCTCGCAGCGCAGTCATTGATGTTCGCAAAGTTTTCGCCTGACTGTAAATTTGTTGCTTATGTAAGCGAGAGCAATATTTATGCTGAAGATATAGTTACGGGACAAATAAAAAAGCTAACACAGGATGGTACAAGAAAATTAATTAACGGCACATTCGATTGGGTATATGAAGAAGAATTTAATAGTAGAGATGGGTTTAGGTGGAGTCCTGATAGCAAGCAAATAGCATTCTGGCAAATTGATGCGAGAAAAATAAGGGACTATTACATGATTAACACCACTGATTCTGCTTACTCAAGAATAATACCCGTGGAATATCCAAAAGTAGGGGAGAGCCCATCGCCTGCATATATTAATGTAGTCAACCTTTCAGGTGGGCAAATCCGTAGAATGAACATCAGTGGCGATCCCCGCGAAAATTATATTACCCGCATGGAATGGAGCGGGCAGAATGAATTGATTGTACAGCAACTTGATAGAAAGCAACAGGAGAGTAAACTTATTTACTGCAAAGTATTAGATGGAAGTACTGCAACTTTTTGGGCAGAGAATGATGATGCTTGGGTAGATTTAAATACTGACAATCCGGTAGGCTGGAACTGGATAAACCAAGGGAAAGATTTTTTGTGGGTAAGTGAAAAAGACGGCTGGCGCCATATTTATAAAATAAGTAGAGATGGTAAAACAGTAACATTATTAACGAAAGGCAACTATGATATTGGTACTTTAAAAGCCGTAGATGAACCAAACAACTACATTTATTTTACTGCATCGCCAACAAATGCTACGCAACTTTACTTGTATAGAGTAAAAATGAATTCTGGAAAAGATGAACCTGAGCTCGTTAGTAGTAATAAATTAAAAGGAACACATGATTACGATATTAGCCCAAATGCAAAATATGCATTGCATAGTTTTAGCAATTACAATACTTTCCCTATTGATGAATGGATAACGCTACCTGATAATAAACCATTGTCAGCGTCAAAGAGCATAGCAAACAATATTAAAATTGATAGTAAGAAAAATATAGAATATACGCAGATAACTATTGCCGATAATGTTGTACTTGATGCTTGGATAAACAAACCAAAAGATTTTGATGCTTCGAAGAAATACCCAGTTGTTTTTTATGTTTATGGTGAACCTGCTGCGGCAACTGTGGGAGATCAATATGGTACCCACAGCAATTTTCTATATAAGGGAGATATGAGCGCCGACGGATATGTGCAGGTTGCTTTAGATAACCGTGGGACGCCTTCTTTAAAAGGTGCTAAATGGCGAAAGTCTATTTACAGAAAAATAGGTACCCTTAATATTGCTGATATGGCTGCAGGGGCAAAGAAAATATTGGAAGCACCTTATATGGATAAAAGTAGGGTAGCAGTTTGGGGTTGGAGTGGCGGAGGTTCGTCCACATTAAATTTAATGTTTAACTATCCAGATATTTTTAAAACAGGTGTGGCCATTGCTGCCGTTGGTAACCAGCTTAATTATGACAATATTTACCAGGAAAGGTATATGGGTTTACCGCAGGAGAATATGGAAGATTTTGTAAAAGGTTCTCCTGTGAATAGTGCAAAGGGCTTGCAGGGGAAGCTTTTATATATTCATGGTACGGGCGATGACAATGTGCATTATGACAATGCAGAAATGTTATTGAATCAATTAATAAAATACAACAAGCAATTCGAATTTATGGCTTATCCAAATAGGACCCATAGTATTAGTGAGGGTGCGGGCACAAGGGAACATTTAAGTACACTATACACAAACTTTATCAGAAAAAATTGTGAGCCCGGTGGTAGATAACGTTAACCGAATAAAATAAAAAATGCTGCCTTTATGGGCAGCATTTTTATATCATCAATAATGCTCAGGCAACACAGGACCGTAATGTAATTTTTTAAATCGCTTATTTGTTTTTGGGTGTAAAAGATCTGCTGCAGTCTCGTAACCTTCCTCAGCAACCTCAGCTATTCTTCTGTTGGTATTTGACCGTCTTATAACATACACCAGTAAGCCTGTAAATGCTACAGCTGCTGCCCCGTAAATTATTTTTTTAGATGTTTTCATAACTTTAATCGTCTATTTCTATAAAATTACTAAATGCATTTTCTCAATTGCAAATATGTAATTTTTTAACTAAAAAAATTATACCAATCTTATAAACGATGAAAAATATTTATATAAAAAATCCCCTCATTGCTGAAGGGAAATTTATTAAAGCGTGTTTATAAAGAATATTAATAGTCTTTGCTATAACCACCGCCGCCGCCACTGCGACCGCCGCCACCACCATATCCACCACCGCTGCTACGACCACCGCCGCCGCCGTAACCGCCACCACTGCTACGACCGCCACCGCCGCCGTAACCACCACCTCTGTTACCACCGCCGCCGCCGTAACCACCGCCACCGCTGCGTTTTTTGTAATCGTCACCTTCAGCACGTGGCTGAGACTCGTTAACGATCAATTTACGACCTTGAATTTCAACTTCGTTTAATGCAGCTATAGCAGCTTTCGCAGCTTCAGCATCTTCCATTTCAACAAAACCGAAACCTTTGCTACGGCCATTCATTTTGTCTTTCAAAATTTTTGCACTGCTAACAGTACCATACTCAGTGAAGAGTGTGCTTAAGTCTTCGTCAGTCATTGACCAGCTAAGATTACCTACGTAAATGTTCATTGTAATAAACTTTTTAAATAATAAATTAATGCCTTGGCATTAGTACTACAATGAACTGAAAACTACTTACGAAAAGATAAAATCAGCCAACAGTGAAAACTAAAACCCTTGAGGCGATACAAATGTAAGTGTATTATTGATGTAACAAACAAATAAATGTCTTTTTTTTCAAATCCGTAAACGGTCTGTTTTGAAGTACTAAATCAACAAAAAAGCCGCTTTCATGTTAAGAAAGCGGCTTTTTAATAAATAAAAATACAGGATTTACTCTGCAATTACTTCAAATTCAACTTCAGTTTCGTTTCCGTTACCGAAATCAATATTTGCTTTATAAGTTCCTAATTCTTTAATGTCATCAACAATTGTAATGCGACGGCGATCTATTTCATAGCCCTTTTGCTCTTTAATAGCACGAGCTATTTGAACAGAAGTTACGCTACCAAATATTTTACCACTGGTACCAGTTTTAGCACCAATTTTTAAGGCGCCATCTTTTAGTACGGCAATTACACTGTTTAATTCAGCCAATAATTTAGCTTCTTTTTTAGCAAGGTGTTTCACTTTTTCCTGCATTTGTTTCAAATTGCTAGGACTAGCTTCAACTGCAATTTTCTTTGGTATTAAAAAGTTACGACCGTAACCATTTTTTACTGTTACCAATTCATTTGCTCCACCAAGGTTGTTTACATCTTGTATTAATATTACCTGCATTGTTTTGCATTTTTACCCAATTCTACTTTCGGCGAACTTTCCCTATTTAAAGGTTAGGGTGGTTAAAAAAAGTATTAAGTATTTAGTATTGAGTATTTAGATAATGATCAAGAGTTAGTTAAAAACTGTCTCAATACTAACATCTTAATACTCAGTACCATTCTATTTCATCAAATCTGTTACGTAAGGTAAAATTGACATTTGACGTGCCTTTTTTACTGCTTCGCTCACTTTGCGTTGAAATTTTAAAGAGTTTCCTGTAAGGCGACGTGGCAATAATTTACCTTGTTCGTTCAAGAATTTCTTTAAGAAATCACCATCTTTATAATCGATGTAGCGAATGCCCATCTTTTTAAAGCGGCAATATTTTTTTGGGCGTTTTTCAGCCTTAATTGCGGTAAGATATTTTATCTCGTTTGCTTTTGCCATGGTTTATGCCTCCTGTTTTTGAGATGGTTCAAAATGTTTTACACCACTTCTCTTTCTAGAGTTGTACTCCACGGCGTATTTATCGAGTACAGTGTACATGTGACGCATAACTGATTCGTCACGTAAAAGTTGGATTTTCAACTTTTCATTGAAGCTGGTTGGCGCACTGTATTCCATTACCCAATAAAGACCGGTAGTCTTTTTGGCAATAGGATACGCCAGTGATTTTAGTCCCCATGGGTTGCTGTGCGTAATTTCGCCGCCGTTTTCTGTAACAAGGGCTTCAAATTTTTTCTGGGCAGCTTTAAATTCTTCCTCAGAAAGCACAGGGGTAAAAATCACCATCAATTCGTAATTGCTCATTTCCCTGATTTTTGTTTATTAATAATATTTGTTCCCGTTAATTGTAAACGGGGTGCAAAAGTAAGGAAAAGAATGGAGAGTTAGGCCCTGTAGATATTAATTTTACTTTTAATAGTATTTGGCATAATTAGAGTGCCCAAATATGGTAACTTTTTGCTCTCAGATTTTTATTAAAACTTGGTTAGTCAAGTGGTAATAACATGCTAATAATTCAATGTTTGATAAAGAATGCCGAGCATTACTAATGGTAATATTCCATGCATTTCAGGTAACTGGCAAAACTGTTCATTCAATCCTATAAACTGGGTACCTCATATGCGCCTTTTCATAATAAACAGAGTTCTTGTAAATGTAATTGAGTATTGCCGCGGTGTTTTTTGCAAACTCAGGCTCGACGGCTTTTTTTGCATTAACTTTTTGTTGAAGAGAAATATCTTTCTTTAGTACTTCTGCCGCAATATCCTCCCAACGGTAATCACTGTAACCTTCTTTTTGTTGTAAAATGGCATCAAAGAAATTCCATGTAAAAAAACTGTCATCTCCCGTAGGTTCCAACATTTCAACAATATATCTGTTGCCAGGCTGGTTTAACTCAACAACATAATCACCTTTTAAAAACTTTGTAACGTCAGAAAATTTAGTCGTTTTTACTGCATAATTGCCATGGTGTTTTTCGTAAGGAGTTGGTCTGCTTTTGAATTCATCAATTCTATAAAAACTTGTGGTAATAATTGTATCACTTTCAAGACGGCTAAATTTTATTCCGTTTAATTGAAGCCTTTCAACAATATCATACCAACCCGCAGGAATGATATACGCTTTCGGTTTGTCAACAATGTTTTCAGCCTTAAAATAATTATAGAATTTTAGTTCTCTTGTATATGGTTTGTTTCGGTTGTAAAACATTTTGGTTAAACTTGTGGCTTCACTCATAGCGGAGTCCTGCTCATAACCTTTGAAAGTAATGCTGCTGCTTTTTGATTTGTCAATATTCCATTTTAACGGAAATTGTTTTTGAGACAGCATTTCGGCTGCTGCTCTTTTTCTTATGGCTAATAATTCATTTGCTGACGAAGAAGATTTGCTTATAAAAGTTGCCATTAAATCGTAGGTGGACGTAACTCTCTGTTTATAAGGTTTCAGCATATGGGTTTCAGGAATAAAAGAGAATGTTCCAAACAGTGCGGCATAGCCTGAACTGTAACGAGGTGTTTCGTAAAACATCGTTATGCCCTTATTTAAATCCGCGCCATCAAATTCTACATATGGAATGAGATCCCAATTCTTTGCCTTCATCCCTGCATATATCTGGGGTTCAAATACATTCCGTAACCAGGTGCCTGCAGTTGCTCCTAGTTTTTCGTATTGGGTTGTTATAAGCGTCATCGTGTGCTGGTAGTCTGCGCCGTCACTTACATGATTGTCAATAAAAATATCCGGGTTTAGCCAATGAAAAAGTTTTGCAAACGCCTTCGCTTCTTTGCTATCATTTTTGGTGAAATCACGGTTAAGGTCAAGGTTTTGAGAGTTGCCTCTAAAGCCATATTCCAACGGGCCGTTTTGGTTCACACGGGTTGAATTGTTTCTGTTTAAACAACCACCAATATTGTAAACAGGGATCACCGCTAAAACAACATTAGTTGGCAGGATTACCTTGCCACTTTTTATATCTCTTACCAGCATCATACTCGCATCAATACCATCTGGCTCACCGGGATGAATGCCATTGTTGATCATGATAACAACTTTATTTTTTTTATGCCACTCAGTTGGATTAAAGCTTTTATCAGCACTCACAAGTACGATGTGCAACGGATAACCGGCGTCTGTCATTCCGGCTTCTTTCATGAAAATGTTATCAGAACTTTTATCAAGAAATTTGTAAAAGTTGATTGTCTCAAAATAGGAAGCTGTTTCGGTGCCGTTGGTTTTTTCAAATTTTGTTTGTTGAGCAAATGAAAAGCTTGTAAAAAAGCAGGATAGAAAAAAGAATATCTTACGCATCTTCAAAAATAAGTGAAAGGAGCAAGGATTTAAAATGGGAATCGCCTGCAAACGAAAAAGCCCTGCATCAATGCAGGGCTTTTAAATATTTTATTATTGAAAGAAATTATTTAGCTAAAGCATTAATCTTCTTAGCCAATTTGCTTTTTAAATTTGCCGCTTTGTTTTTATGTATAGTACCACGCTTTGCTAACTTATCAATCATAGATGCAACTGATGGTAATTTACCTGCAGCTTCACTTTGATCTCCTATTGCTTTTATATCACGGATAGCGTTACGGGTAGTTTTACCATAGTAACGATTGCGATCTCTACGTTTTGAGCTTTGTCTAACGTCTTTTTTGGTTGCTGCGTGATTTGCCATTGTTCTTATTTTTGGAGTGCAAATGTAGGATTATTATTTAATAAATTACAAACAAACTAATAATTTCTTTTAGATTTTATCAATACTAGAAATTGCATTGAATACCACCCAATATCCATCGTCCGGGCATGATTGAGCCTAGAATATCGCTGTATTTTTTGTCAAATATATTACTTGCCTCTATAAAAACCTTTAACTCGTACTTTTTAACAGCATACGCCAACTGGCCATTTAACACAAAGTAATCATTTGAAATGGACGCTTCAATTGCTGTAGCATCTCTTTGTGCCCTCACTTTGTATAACCCATTTATAGAAAGGCCAACGGCTTTATAATTGTATTTTACGCTAAAGTTTGTTAAAAACTTAGCGTGAGAATTTATGTAAAATGATGGAGTAGCGCTGCTGCTTTCGCTTTTAAGAAATAAAATACCAGTTGTTATAGAAAGACTATTGTACTTGTTTAGCGCTGTCTTATATTCCATATCAGTTTCCAGCCCGCGGGTATTAACTTTTGCAATATTCTTTGCCAATGCATAAGTGCCTGATGGAATAATGTTGTCTTTTCTAGGAATATCGGCGTATGCAGTGGTAACATAGTCAATCAGGTTTTGCTGGTCTCTTTTAAAAATGGATGCAGATATTTTTAGAGCATCGTTTAAAAAGTAATCTCCGCCAACTTCATAGCTGTACGATGTTTCAGGTATTAAATCAGCATTGCCAAGGCTTCCGCTTTTTACGAGTGTTTTACCGTAATTATTGTAACGCTCGGTAAAATCTGCATCTCTGGTTGTTTTACCAACAGAACCTCGCAATTGGTAATGTTCTTTTTTAAAGGAGACATTTATTTGTGGAATTAACTCCGTTCCGGAAACATTGTTATTGTCAACCCTTAGTGCCGGAGAAATATTGATGAGTTTTCCTATTTTTTGATTGAGTGTAACATATGCTGCTACCTGATTTACCTTGTGGTTGCCTCTATCATTGGAAGTAATTTTCTTTTGAATAAACTGACTACCTACAATAAGAGTAGTGTTTTTTGATAACTCATTTTCATAAATTAACTGCGTTTGAAAAAGGGCAGATTTATTTTGATTTGCAGCCGATGCGGCAGAAAACAAATAATAATCCTTTGCTACTTTTAAACCGGCATCAAAATTTAAACGTTGTTTTTGCCTGCTATATTGAAGTTTAAAGTGGTTCCAGTATGATTGAACTTTTTCAGAAGCAGTATCGCTTTTAAATGTTGTATAAAAATTTTGCGCAGCAAAATCTCGGTTATCGTATGCAGTTCTAAAACTGAGTTGCAAGTTTGTATTAATTATTCTTTTGTAAGAAAGAGAAATCGTTGTGTTGTCAAAATAACCGGTTGTACCTCTTTGCTGCTGCCCTTTTGCAAAGTTGTTATTTAGCCCACCTGCAATTGTGTTTTTTTTATCGTTCCAAAGCCCTCCTACATTGAAAGTTGCCAATCCATATTGACCTCTTTTAAATTGAGCTTCAATATTTTTTATTTTTTTAGAGGAAGAAAATGATTTGGTAATAATATTGATAACACCGCCCACCGCCTCACTACCATAAATAGCGGAGGAGGCGCCCTTCAAAATCTCAATTCTTTCAATCTCCGACACAGCAATTGGAATGTAACTGTTGAAATGCCCGGTAATCGGATCGTTTAGCCTTAGACCATCTAAAATAACAAGTACCTGCTGAAATGTACCACCTCTAATTACGATGTCACTTTGCGTGCCCATTGGTCCTCTGGACTGCACTTCAATTCCGGGCAAATACCGCAACAGTTCATCTACAGAATTTACAGGCATTTGTTTAAAAGCTTCGCCATTTATCACAGTAATATTTCTACCGGTTTTAGAAATTGTTTGTGGGGTAAGTGTAGCCGTGACGGTGACGGGATCTAGAGCGCCACTAACCTGTGAAAAACCATTTTGATCACAGAAAAAAAATGTAAGAAGTATGGCAATTGATCTGCTTAAGCGCATAGTTAATTTTTTGGAAGAGCAAATGTAGCAGAATAATTTTAAGCATTTAAACCCGATATTTGCAACTTGTTTAGGCATAAAAGCACAAAATCTACAATAAATAAAAATGAAGGATTTTCAATATATCACAAATGCGCACCCATCCTATATAGAAAACGTTTACAATGATTATTTACATAATCCTGAAAGCGTAGATGTGGATATGAAGAAATTTTTTGAAGGATACGATTTTGCAATGGCAAACGGCTCAACTTCAAACGGAAAAGTAGCTGCGCCAACGAATGTAAATACAGTTGCCGACAGCACTAACCTAACCAAGGAGTTTGCAGTTTACCAATTAATACAGGCTTACCGAAAAAAGGGTCATCTTATTGCGAAAACAAATCCGCTAAAGGAAAGGAAAGACCGACATGCAAATTTAGAGTTGTCAAATTTTAACCTGGGCGATGCTGATTTAGATGTGGAATTTGAAGCGGGTAATTTTTTAAATCTTGGCAAAACAACTTTAAAAAATATTGTTGCGCATTTGCAAAAATCATATACCCATCATGTAGGTGTTGAGTACAGTGCGTTGAATGATTTGGCAAAAATACAATGGCTTTCAAACGAAATGGAAGCGGGGTTTCACAAACCAATACCGCTTGAACAAAAAAAGCGTATTCTTCAAAAATTAAATGAAGGTGTAATTTTCGAAAAATTTCTTCATACAAAATATATCGGGCAAAAGAGATTTAGTTTAGAAGGTGGCGAAAGTACCATTGCAGCACTTGATGCAATGATTAATACAGCTGCGGAAAATGATGTTAAAGAGGCAGTAATTGGCATGGCACATAGAGGTAGACTAAATGTGTTGGCGAATGTGCTTGGTAAAACTTACGAGCAAATATTTACAGAGTTCGAAGGGACGGCAACGCCCGATACCACAATGGGCAGTGGCGATGTAAAATACCATCTAGGTTTTAGCAGCGAGGTAGAAACAGAAAGTGGCAGAAAAATAAACTTAAAACTTTGTCCCAACCCTTCACATTTAGAAACCGTAGACCCTATAGTTATTGGCTATGCTCGCAGCAAAGCAGATGTACTTTACAACAGTGATTTTGATAGAATTCTTCCAATCCTTATTCATGGAGATTCTTCAATAGCAGGTCAGGGCGTTGTTTACGAAGTTTTGCAGATGAGTGATTTGAAAGGTTATTACACCGGTGGTACCATTCACTTTGTAATAAATAACCAGATAGGTTTTACTACAGATTTTGATGATGCACGTAGTGCAGATTATTGCACATCTGCTGCAGCAATGGTTCAAGCGCCGGTACTTCATGTAAACGGCGATGACCCTGAAGCGGTAGTAAAAGTATCTGAAATTGCAACAAGGTATAGGCAGGAATTTAACAGCGATATTTTTATTGATATGGTGTGTTTTCGAAGGCACGGACACAACGAAGGAGATGAGCCAAAATTTACACAACCAAAGCTTTATCAGCTAATAGATAAACACATGAATGCTCGTGAGGTGTATACACAATACCTTATTGAAAATGGTGAGACTGATGCAAAAATACTTGCGAAAGAAATGGAACAAAAGTTCTTAGCAGAACTTCAGGAAAGACTGGATGAGGTGAAACAACACCCCTTGCCATATACGTTTCAGAAGCCTGAGGAGTGGTGGCAAAAGTTGAGGAGAGCAACTGCACATGACTTTTTAACAAGCCCTGTAACCGCTATAAAAGAGGATGAGCTAAAAAAATTGTTTGATGTTTTAATGAAATGGCCCGAAGGTTTCAAGCCATTAAAAAAAGTAGAAAAGTTACTGGCAGATAAAATTAAATTATTTGCCGATACCCAAAAAATAGACTGGGCAACTGCGGAACTGCTGGCATATTCAAGCTTGCTTGTAGAAGGCAAAGATGTAAGAATGAGTGGCCAGGATGTGAAACGGGGAACCTTCAGCCACAGACATGCGGTTATTTATGACGAAAATACAAATGAAGGCTACAACAGGCTCAGTCATTTTACAGAAAACCAAGCGCCATTTAGAATTTATAATTCTTTATTAAGTGAATATGCTGTGCTGGGTTTTGAGTACGGTTATAGTATGGCAAACCCAAATGCTTTGGTACTTTGGGAGGCGCAATTTGGTGATTTTGTAAATGGCTGTCAGATCGTAATTGACCAGTACATAGCTGCCGGTGAAACAAAATGGCAACGAATGAATGGCGTTACTTTATTATTACCTCATGGTTATGAAGGCCAGGGTCCTGAACATAGTAGTGCAAGAATGGAACGTTTTTTACAACAGTGTGCCGAACTAAATATGGTAATAACAAATATTACAACAGCTGCTAATTTTTTCCATGTTCTGAGGAGGCAAATGGCGTGGCCATTTAGGAAGCCATTGGTAAATTTCTCACCGAAAGCTAACCTGAGGTTACCTGCAACATACAGCAATGTTAGTGAGTTTATCCAAGGAGGTTTTAGTGAAGTGTATGATGATATAAATGTTGACGCAAATCAGGTAACAAAAGTGCTGTTCTGTACCGGTAAAGTTTATTTTGATTTAAATGACAGGAGAGTAAAGGAAGAAAGAAAAGATGTGGCAATTGTTAGAATAGAACAATTATACCCCTTGCCACAAAATAAACTTGATGAGCTTTATAAAAAATACAGCAAGGCAATCTGGCATTGGGTGCAGGAGGAACCACAAAACATGGGTGCTGCATCTTATTTGCGCATGAACTTAGAAAATATAAATTTTCATATTATTAGCAGAAACGCAAGTGCATCTACTGCTTCAGGGTATGCAAAAATACACGCTAAAGAACAGGCAGACATTATAGACACTGCTTTTTCAATTTAATTATCAATAGTTTTAAAAATATTCCTTTACCGGAAAAAAATAAAATAGAAGATGTTTCAAAATTTAAGTGAAAAGTTAGAAGGTGCTTTTAAAAATATAAAAGGCGAAGGCAGAATTTCTGAATTGAATATTGCAAATACTGTAAAAGACATTAGGCGAGCATTAGTGGATGCAGATGTTAATTATAAAATTGCAAAGGAATTTACTGATAAAATAAAAGAAACTGCGTTGGGTAGCAAAGTTTTGTTAGCAGTAAACCCTGGGCAACAAATGGTTAAAATTGTGCAGGATGAATTAACTGCATTAATGGGCGGGAAAGAAAGTGAGTTTAATGTAAATGGAAACCCGGCTATTATCCTTGTTGCCGGGTTACAAGGCTCAGGTAAAACTACTTTTAGCGGAAAGCTGGCCAACTATTTAAAAACAAAAAAAGGAAAATCTCCCTTGTTGGTAGCTGCAGATATTTATCGCCCTGCGGCCATTGACCAGTTAGAAGTTTTAGGTGGACAAATTGGTGTGGACGTTTATGCCGAAAGGGAGAATAAAGATGCCGTGTCCATCGTGCAAAATGCCATTAAAGAAGCCCGTGCAAAAAATAAAAATGTAATTATTATAGATACCGCGGGCAGGCTTGCGGTTGATGAGGTAATGATGACCGAAGTTGCGAATGTTAAGGCAGCGGTAAATCCCCATGAAATATTGTTTGTTGTAGATAGTATGACCGGGCAAGATGCGGTAAACACGGCTGCAGCCTTTAATGAGCGCCTGGATTTTAGTGGCGTTGTATTGACTAAACTAGATGGAGATACAAGAGGTGGTGCTGCATTATCAATACAGTACACGGTAAATAAGCCGATAAAGTTTATGAGCAGTGGGGAGAAGATGGATACGCTTGATGTCTTTTACCCGGAGCGTATGGCACAACGTATTTTGGGAATGGGAGATATTGTAAGCCTTGTTGAAAAAGCACAAGAACAGTTTGATGAAGCCGAAGCTGCAAAACTTGAAAAACGTATAAGAAAAAATCAGTTTGATTTTGAAGATTTTAAAACACAGCTCGCCCAAATAAAAAAAATGGGGAATATTAAAGACCTTATGGGTATGATTCCCGGCGTTGGAAAGCAAATTAAAGATGTTGATATAAATGACGATGCTTTTAAGGGAATAGAGGCAATGATTAATTCAATGACTGTGCTGGAAAGAAGAAATCCTGATTTGATTAACCCCAGCCGCAAAGCAAGGATAGCCAAAGGAAGCGGAAAAGATATTACTGAATTAAATGCTTTCTTGAAACAATTTGAGCAAATGAAAAGTATGATGAAAATGATGAATAAAATGCCTATGGGCAAAATGATGGGGAGAAAATAAAACTCGCTTACAAAAATTTATAAATAAAAAATGCTGCTTCAATTGAAGCAGCATTTTTTATTTACCTAAAATTACAACTAAGCGTTTACAGCTTTATGCATATCACGGTATTTTTTGATGATATCGTGAGAAGTTTTCAATGATGATTGTTGAGATGTAATAAGTTGACGAGATTCAGCACTCATTTCTGCATCAGAAGCTAAAGCATC
Source organism: Chitinophagales bacterium (assembly GCA_038225275.1). Classification (GTDB taxonomy): domain Bacteria; phylum Bacteroidota; class Bacteroidia; order Chitinophagales; family Chitinophagaceae; genus Ferruginibacter. The sequence goes on from JBBREY010000006.1 coordinate 33,918, forward strand.
TGTGTAAGCTTTTTGTGCTGCATCTTCGCCAAATTCGCATGCTTCTAAAACTGACTGGCGCTCATGATTTGCAAAAGTCGCTTTTACATCCATCCAAACTCTGTGAAGTTTACCAAGCCCTGTTGTACCGGTTTCAGGTTCGCCACCAAATTTTGAGATTTCGTTTATTAATTCAGTTTTATACTTAATGCTTTCTTCAGCCATTTTTATAAAAATTGCTTTCAAGTCAACATCAATATCTTTTGTTTCTTCTGCCGCTTTTTGATAACCTTCAATTCTATCGTTGTTAATTTGTACAAGATCATTTAATACTTCTACCAAATTTTCATTTGTTGTCATATATATATTTTTAAATTTTTTGAATTATTATTTATGATATAAAAACAATTTTTATACCATTACTGCAAATAAATAAAAACAAACCCTTTTTTAATACTGTAGAAAAATGTGCTCAATACCGAAATATCAAAATTAATTACAACAAAAGATTAGATTGTTTCTGAATCTTTTGTTACAGTTTTTGTAACTGTTACTTTATCTGCAGATGTTGTATTGCTTGAACTTCTTGTAGCTAGTAATATAATTACCAACAAAATAACGCCTCCTAAAACCCAAGCCCATGGCTCCATGTACCATGTTTTTTCAGTAGACGATGCGGATGTTGATGTTGTAGTTGTTGCAACGGTACTGTCCTGTGCAAAAACGATAATTGAACTTAGAAGTGATACAGCAAATAAGAAAACTTTTGTACCGTAAAAATTTAGTGAATGTTTCATATAATTTTTTTTAGTTGTTAATAGATTTGTTAATTAAACAACAAGTGAGCCAATTTAAAACGAAAAATGTGTCGTAAAAATTGAGAATAAAACTGCTCGTATTTTTTATTTGCGGAATAAACATTTCAACAAAAAGCCTACACTCCATTAGGTTGTATATTTGTAACAACGAGATTAATTATGGCTACGACAAAGGTAAAAAAGGCTTCTACTAATATATTGGATGAATTTATTGAAGTATTTGGAGCTAGGGAGCACAATCTTAAAAACCTCGATATTAAAATCCCCAAAAATAAATTGGTTGTTTTCACTGGCGTTAGTGGCAGTGGAAAATCTTCTTTGGCATTTGATACAATTTACAACGAAGGACAAAGAAGGTATATGGAAAGTTTTTCTGCTTATGCACGGCAGTTTGTAGGAGATATGGAAAGACCCGATGTAGATAAGATAACCGGTCTCTCTCCCGTAATTTCAATTGAACAAAAAACGACCAACAAAAACCCGAGAAGTACCGTAGGAACAATTACAGAGATATATGATTTTTTGCGTTTGTTGTATGCGAGAGTAGGGGAAGCGTATAGTTACAACACCGGCAAAAAAATGGTGAAATTTTCCGAAGAAGAGATCGTTGATTCTATTTATAAAAAATTTGATAACCAAAAAATTAGCTTACTTGCTCCACTCGTGCGTGGGCGAAAAGGGCATTACAGAGAACTGTTTGAAGATATAAGAAAGAAAGGCTTTTTAAAAGTGAGGGTAGATAATGTCATAATGGATTTGGTACCGAGAATGCAACTTGACAGGTATAAGATTCATGATATAGAAGTGGTGGTGGATAGGTTGCAAGTTACTGCTGATATGAAATTTAGGCTCAGCCAAAGTGTACAGAAAAGTTTGCAGCTTGGGAAGGATCTTATGTTTGTAAGTCATACTGCAAACATTACCGAGGAGGGAGTTGTGAAAACTACAAACAAAAAAAAATCTTCAAAAAAGGAAGATGCTAAAATCCTATATCAAGAGGAGGATATAGTCGAAGTTTCTTCGTCTGGCGTTACTATGTATAGTAAACAATTAATGTGTGTTGATACTGGAATTAGTTACGAAGAGCCGTCGCCCAATGCTTTTTCTTTTAACTCCCCTTATGGTGCATGTCCGCACTGCAAAGGGTTGGGGAATGTATATACTATAAATATTGATGAAGTCGTACCTGATAAAAATAAAACAGTAAAAGAAGGAGCAATTGTGCCTTTGGGTGAAGAAAGAGAAGCTAGTGTATACAGGCAAGTAACAGATTTTTCGAAAAAATATAAAATAAACCTTGGCAAAAAATTACAAGATTTACCGGAAGATCAGTTGAATTTATTGTTGTATGGTGATCAAAATAATAGTGCAGATTTAAGTTTGGATATGAGCGACGAAACGCTGCCTATGACTTATACTGGAAGTTACGAGGGCATTATTCCAATGTTAAAAAGATGGTTTGCTTCGCCAAATAGCAATGAAAGTTTAAGAACCTGGGTAGAGCAATTTATGCAGCTTGCGCAATGCTCAACATGTGGTGGTACAAGGCTTCGCAAAGAAAGTTTGTGGTTTAAATTTGATGAAAAAAATATTGCAGAGTTAAGTGCAATGGATTTAGATATACTGCACAATTGGTTTGACGGGGTAGAGAAAAGAATTAGCGCTAAGCAAAATATTATTGCAAAAGATTTGTTGAAAGAAATTAGAGAACGTTTAGAATTTTTATTGAATGTTGGGCTAACTTATTTAACGCTCTATCGACCATCTAAAAGTTTAAGTGGTGGTGAGTACCAACGTATAAGACTTGCCACACAAATAGGATCACAATTGCAGGGCATTACTTATGTATTAGATGAGCCAAGTATTGGTTTGCACCAGCGTGATAATATGAGGCTGATAAAAGCACTACAAAATTTAAGAGATATTGGAAACAGTGTACTCGTTGTAGAACATGATAAGGATATTATGATGGCTGCTGATCATTTAATTGATATTGGACCAAAAGCCGGAACCCATGGTGGGCGTATTGTTGCAGCGGGTACTCCTGAAGAAGTCCTTGCTTCCAATTCTGAAACAGCAAAATATTTAAAAGGAGAAAAAACAATTGCTATACCTGCAGAAACAAGAAAAGGTAACGGAAAATTTATTGAGTTAAAAGGTGCAACAGGAAATAATTTAAAAAATATTTCAGTAAAACTGCCGCTCGGGAAAATGATATTAGTGACAGGAGTAAGCGGAAGTGGGAAATCTACTTTGGTTAATGAAACGCTTTATCCTTTGCTTGCAAAATTTTGCTACAACAGCAAAGGAGAAGCAATGCCTTATAAAAGCATAAAAGGCCTCGAAAATATTGATAAAGTAATTGAGATAGATCAAAGCCCTATTGGTCGTACGCCAAGAAGCAACCCATCTACCTACTGCGGATTTTTTACAGATATACGAACTTTGTTTGCCGCTATACCCGAAGCAAAAATAAGAGGTTATACTGCAGGTCGTTTTTCATTCAATGTAAAGAGTGGCAGGTGCGAAGTATGTGAAGGCGGTGGAATGCGAACCATAGAAATGAATTTTTTACCAGATGTTTATGTGCACTGCGAAAAGTGTAATGGTAAAAGATACAATAGAGAAACGCAGGAGATTCGATACAAAGGAAAGTCGATCAGTGATGTGTTAGATATGACAGTGGAAGAGGCAGTGCAATTTTTTAATGCAGTGCCATGGATTTATAGAAAAATAAAAGTGTTGGAAGAAGTTGGCCTTGGCTATATAACGCTTGGGCAAAGTTCAGTTACACTTAGCGGTGGTGAAGCACAACGGGTAAAACTAGCAACTGAGCTTGGTAAAAGAGATACAGGAAAAACATTTTATATTCTAGATGAACCTACAACCGGTTTGCATTTTGAAGACATACAACATTTACTTGATGTACTTAACAAATTGGTTGATAGAGGAAATACTGTAATGGTAATTGAACACAATTTAGATATGATAAAAATTGCTGATCATATTATTGATATTGGTCCTGAAGGTGGAAATGCCGGTGGACAAGTGTTATATGAAGGTGAGCCAAAAGGAATGTTGAATATAAAAGAAAGTTTTACAGCCATTTACTTAAAAGAAGAATTTAGAATTGCTTCGTTAACCACATAAAAAAATTACGAACAATAGTGGTTAGCTATCATTCGTAATTTTAAAAGTTTGTGGTTAGAGTTGAGAAAGGAGCAATACATTTCAACGAAATAAATAATGTAGGTTTCAGAGGTAAGGCTATTACAAGAATGTAGTACCTTTTTTTACACTATTCGGCTTCTATTGGATGCCTTTGCAAGTTCTCATTATTAAAACGACAAAGCTGTGTAAATATTGTGTTCGTCATTTTTTATCATCTTTTTTTTCGTAAATCATTTCTATGTGGGGAATTCCATCTTCATCGTATATACCACTACACTGTACAAATTGTAAATTTTCGTAAAATGACTTTAAGTACAGTTGCCCTCCAATTTTAATAGTAGTCGTATTAAATACATCTAAAGTTTTTGCTATGCATTTTTGCATAAGTATTATGCCTAAACCGTTTCTTCTTTGGTTTGGAGCAGTTATGACCCGGCCGATACTGGCCTCTTTAAAAGATAAGTTTTGTGGTAATAATCTCGCATACGCAGCTATGTTTCCATTTACTTCTGCGTAAAAATGAAGACTTTTTTCGTCCTTGCCATCTGCATCTAAATAAACACAGTTTTGTTCAACAACAAAAACTTGGCTGCGTAATTTCATAATTTCGTAGAGTTCATGAACCGTTAATGCTTCAAACGCTTTACAATTCCATTGTATATTATCCATTATGTAAATTTATTTCATTCATTTTTAATTGCATTAATTGAGCAATTCCCAAGGCTCTTTTTTTTGCGAGATCAACTTTTTCTCCCTCAAACAATTCGTTTAAAGTTTTATTAAATAGATTTAACCATGCATCGAAATGTATTTTTTTTAATGGAAATGTTTTGTTTAAATCGTAATGTACTTGCATAGCATTGTTTTTATAAACATGCTTATCTAGTAAAATTGTTTCCCAAAAATCTGTGATAACAGGGATGTGGTGTTCTATATTTAATGGAAATATTTTTGTGAAAATTATTCCGATTGTTGGATCTTGTAAAACATCTTTGTAAAATTTAATTATAAACTTTTCTATGTCTGCCCGGTTTTGAATATCGTTTTTTTGCATTGTTATTTTCTAATAATTTTAATATTTTCAATAAAAGCTATAACATAATAAATGTTGAAAAAAGAAATAATGCTAAAGGGCTGCGGGATAGAAGTGAAAATCCTTTTTTTGTTTTGTAACCTATTTGTATAAATATGTAAAACAAAAAAAGATTGTAGCGCATAGCCCGAACAAATGCTGAGCTTTGAAAGATATGATAATAGCCTCTATTGTTTTTAATAACCATACTTCTCCTTCCACCTAACGTTTAAAAATTTTCTAATCTCATCTTCTCTTGTATTTTGTGAAGGATCGTAAAATTTTGTACCAGTAATTTTATCAGGTAGAAACTCAAGACTTGTAAAGTTATCATCATAATTGTGTGCGTATTTATAATCTTTACCATAATTCATATCTTTCATAAGTTTTGTAGGTGCATTGCGCAAGTGCAATGGCACAGGCAAATCTCCATGTTGTTTTACGGCCGATAGTGCCTGGTTTATTGCCATGTAAGAGGCATTGCTTTTTGGTGAAGTGGCAAGGTAAATAGCACATTGCGATAAAATAATTCTGCTTTCAGGATAGCCAATTACATTAACTGATGTAAAAGTATTGCTAGCCAGCAACAAAGCATTTGGGTTTGCATTTCCAATATCTTCACTTGCAAAAATGAGCATTCGGCGTGCGATGAATTTTACATCTTCGCCCGCTTCTATCATACGTGCTAGCCAATAAACTGCTCCATTGGGGTCGCTGCCCCTCATACTTTTTATAAATGCTGAAATAATATCGTAATGCTCTTCTCCCTTTTTATCATATAGAGCGGTTCGCTGTTGGGCTATATTCATTACAAGTTGGTCTGTAATGATAAGTTCCTCATTGTTTGTTGCTGCGTCTGTTACAAGTTCTAGTAAGTTTAATAATTTTCTAGCATCGCCACCTGAAATATTAATCAGTGCTTCAGTCTCTTTTAATAATATGTTTTTTTCTTTTAATTCAATGTCATTTTTCAGGGCATGTTGCAAAAGCTTAACGAGGTCGTTTTTTTCTAATGTTTTTAAAACATATACTTGGCAACGACTTAGCAACGCATTGTTTACTTCGAAAGATGGATTTTCTGTTGTGGCGCCAATCAGCGTAATTATGCCTTTTTCAACCGCCCCTAATAATGCATCTTGCTGGCTTTTATTAAACCTATGTATTTCATCTATAAATAACATGGCGCCGTTACTTTTTTGAGCGGCTTCTATTGCGTCTCTAATATCTTTAACTCCTGCTGAAATAGCACTTATGTGAAAGAAGGGTAGTTTTAACGTATTTGCTACTATATTAGCGATGGTAGTTTTACCAACACCTGGTGGTCCCCAAAATATCATTGAGGGTATTTTCCCGTTTTCTATGGCTTTTTTTAAGAAACTGCCTTTATCTGTTAAGTGATGTTGGCCTAACAAAGCATCTATAGATTGCGGGCGCAAGCGCTCTGCTAGTGGTGTTTTGCTCATTGTTTTCGCTTTTGGCAAATTTAGGGTTACGAAAATGCATAATTGGGGTAATTACGAAGTAAGTTTTTTGGTAAAAAACGTAGATTTTGCAAATTTTACATAGAAAAACAACTTTTTTTTAATTTTTTTTGTAGTTTTTTTACTACAATATTTCGTCGTAATTCGATGTTTTACAATGATTTGCGGAAAAGTACTTTTTAAACATAGTAATTTTACGGTAAAAAAATTTGGCGGTTTACGAAAACTTCCTATTTTTGTGTTAAGAAATTATTAATGACATATGCCTCTTGTTATTTTTTCTTTCTGAAAACAAAGTCGAAGGTTGGTTAAAAACAAAACGT
>JBBREY010000007.1:0-39548 GCA_038225275.1 Chitinophagales bacterium
ATATTCATTTACAATATCAGTAATAATAAATTCCAATGGCCACAGCAAAACGCCACAGGTAAGACTAACGGATAAACCGCTTTCTCCCAATAATGAAAAATTAGAAGGAGCGATGCCAAATACTTTTTCAAGAGAAAATATTTTACCGCCAATACATTCTGCAATCAGGGCATTGGCAACAAAAAAAGCTGTAATACTAAGGAAGAGTTTTGTTGGCTTATCTTTTAAAATACTTGTAATCATAAAATAAATTTACAGATAATGCAAATTAGTATTGAATGAAAATGGAAATAAAATATATCCAATTGGAAATTTGCTTAGTGCTTCACAAAAAAGGAATACCATATTTCAACAGGTAACATTAGCAGGTTAAACCACAAAATTAAATTACTTACCAGCAATACTTTTCTGATAGACTTTCTGTACAAAACAATAAAAACAAAGGCAGCATTTAATAAAATTGCTACAATAAAACCGAGTATTACGATTGTACCTTCAACTGCCTGGAGGGGAATTACAGCGTTAGCGTTTCCACCTTTTTTCATACCAAACTCTACCAACCTCATTATGGATGAAATTATAAAGCAAATGTTGCAGATGAAAACTATTTTGGAAAAGAAGCGCATAATTGTTGTGAGTTGCAGGTTAGAGGTTTCGAGTTATGGGTTTTTGCTAAGACCAAAGATGATTTGTATTATATAAACTTTGAAATTGCTTAACACCAACTTCCCACTCGCTACTTCCCACTCGCCATTTCCCATTTCTACTTCCCTCTGCCCCAGCCAAGCCAGTCATTTCCATTCGCATATAGCATGAGCGATAATAAAATGATCATACCGGCAATTTGTGCATATTCTAAGAATTTTTCACTTGGCTTTCTGCCTGTAATCATTTCAATAAGCGTAAATAAAACGTGACCGCCGTCCAAGGCCGGAATAGGCAGTAAGTTCATGAATGCAAGGACAATAGAAAAGAATGCTGTAATATTCCAGAATTGCTCCCAATCCCAAGTGTTACCTGAAAAAACAGAACCCATAGATTTAAAACCACCAACACCTTTGTATGCGCCGGTTGATGGTTGGAAAATGAGTTTAAACTGCTGAATGTATTCACCCAATTTTACATAGGCTAACTTTACACCTGCCGGAAAAGCTTTAAAAAATGAATAACTCGTGTGTTCAGTTTTAAAGTAACCGAGGCTATCCATTTGCGCACTGGTAGGTAATGTTGGAGCTATTCTTCCTTCTTCATTTACTTGAACTGGTAGTACAACGAAAGAGCCATTTCTCTCTACGGTAAGCGCCACTTCTTTGCTTTTGTGTTGCGTAAAATAAGCTGATGCTTCATCTAAAAACTGAACAGCAATAGAATCAACCTTTACAATTTTATCCCATTCTTTTAACCCTGCTTTTTTTGCCGGTGAGGTATCTGACTTTTGAAAATCTCCCATTATAGCTGGAATCCTTTGTAACAATAAAGGCGTTTTCGACCTTTTTTTCTCTACAAGTTGTCCTATTAAACTAACCGGAATAGTTACATTGGTTGGTTTATCATTTCTAATGACTTCAATGTTTCCGCCGCCGCTAAACAGGATTTTTTTAGCAACATCATCAAAATATTTAATCGAATCGCCGTTTACTGAAACTATCTTATCTCCGCTCCTCAACCCAATTTCATACATCAGCGAATCTGACACCCATACACCGTTTTTTAAAGATGAGTTGGGTATTTTTTCTTCGCCCCAATGCATCAAAATACCTGCATAAATAACAAAAGCCAATAACACATTTACTGTAACACCGCCTAACATAATAATCAAACGTTGCCAGGCTGGCTTACTGCGAAATTCCCATGGTTGCGCAGGTTTGTTTAACTGTTCTTTATCCATGCTCTCATCTACCATTCCGGATATTTTTACATAGCCGCCAAGTGGCAACCAGCCAATACCATATTCAGTTTCACCTATTTTCTTTTTAAATATTGAAAACCATGGATCGAAGAAAAGATAGAATTTTTCAACCCTGCACTTAAACCATTTTGCTGTGATGTAATGGCCGAACTCGTGAAGAACCACCAAAATAGAAAGAGAAAGAAGTAATTGAGCAGCTTTTAAACCTACACTGCCCCAGTTAATTGCTAAAAGTATCATTTATTATAATTAGTTATTTGTTTAATATGCATCACTCGAAGGTTTAGCATCAGCATTTCACTATTGACCATTCACTATTCACAACCTCACATTTTCATTATGCTAGCGGCAAAGTTACGTGCCTCACCATCGCTTTCATAATATTCACCAATTGTCGGATTTTCTATAAAAGCTATTTTCTCCATTGTTTTTTCTACCACTGCCGTAATATCTAAAAACCCTATTCGGTTTTTAAGGAAAGCCCATACTGCAATTTCATTTGCGGCATTTAATACACAAGGTTTATTACCGCCTGCTTTTAGAGCATCTATTGCAAGCCCTAAATTTCTAAAGGTTTTGTAGTCGGGTTCTTCAAAAGTAAGGTTTGGATATTTTTTAAAACTAAGCCTTGGAAAATCATTTTTCATGCGTTCAGGAAAACCCAGTGCATACTGAATCGGCAACTTCATATCAGGCAAGCCCATTTGTGCTTTCATGCTTCCGTCTTCAAACTGCACCATACTGTGTACAATACTTTGCGGATGCACAACAACTTCAATTTGTTCAGGCTTTAAGTTGAACAACCATTTTGCTTCTATCATCTCCAAGCCTTTATTCATAAGGGTTGCAGAGTCAATAGATATTTTTGCACCCATACTCCAGTTGGGGTGTTGCAGTGCATGATCTCTTTTTACGTTCACCAAAAAGTTTGGTTTCTTACCTAGAAATGGCCCGCCGCTTGCAGTAAGAATTATTTTTTCGATAGGGTTTCTTGCTTCGCCAACGAGGCACTGGAAAATGGCAGAATGCTCGCTGTCTACAGGAATGATGGGCGATCTATTTTCAAAAGCCTGTTGCATTACAATATCTCCTGCAACAACCAATGTTTCTTTATTTGCAAGGGCAATAACTTTTCCTTTTTTTACACCTTTAAGTGTTGATTTTAAGCCGGCAAAACCTACAATGGCAGTTAGCATTACATCATAAGTATCAAAGTCTGCAACTTCTTCTAATGCATTTTCACCGGCAAAAACCTTTATATCTGTATTGCTGAGCGCTTCTTTTACCTGAGCATACTTTGTCTCATCACCAATAACAACTGCATTGGGCAAAAACTCCAACGCCTGTTTAATAAGAAGGTCTGCGTTGCTGTGGGCAGTCAATATTTCTGCGTCCAAAACATGGTGGTGTGTGCGAATAACATCAAGGGCCTGCGTTCCAATAGATCCTGTAGATCCGAAAATTGCAATGCGCCTTTTTTGCCCCTGTTCAGCCATAAATTCAGTAATTGTGGTATGTAGTAAGTCGGCAATTTAGTCTTTTATTTTTTGCCGATTATTCATAAACTCATAAAGTAACCTTAAAGAAATAATCTAAGTTGCATTTGCAAGTTGCTCAATGCCTTTTGCTATCTCTCGGTCGTTGCTTAGTTTGGGTACTTTGTTTTGCCCACCAAGCTTACCAACACTCTTCATGTAATCTTTAAAGCCATCTTTTTGTACCGGCGTAATTTTTAATACTTCTAAAATATTTCCTTTAATAAGGTCATCATAATAAGCATTTTTATTTCTTAAATTATTGTCCAGCTTTTGTGCAAATTGTTTCATGTCTTTTGGCAATTCCTCAAATTCTATAAACCATTCATGGTAACTTTTTCCTTTGTCAGGTGCTACAAAGGGCGCAACCGTAAACTCATTAATACGCACATTTTCTTCTGCAGTTGTTTTTAAAATAGCATGCTCTGCTTCTTCCACAATTACATGTTCGCCAAAGGCAGAAATAAAATGTTTTATTCTACCGGTTACAACAATTCTGTAAGGACTTAATGATACAAATTTTATGGTGTCACCAATATTATAAGCCCATAACCCCGCATTACTAGTAATGATAAGTGCATAGTTTTCGCCGATTTGCACGTCTTTCAATGTTAGCCTCTTCGGCATCTCGTTTTGCAATTCATTTACCGGCACAAATTCGAAAAATATTCCGCTACAAGTATTAAGCAGCATGCCTTTTTCATTTTGTGTGTCCTGAAAAGCAAAGAAGCCTTCACTTGCCGGGTACAACTCAATAGTATCTATCGGGCGCCCAATACTTTCGATCAATTTTGCCTTGTATGGTTCATAATTTACACCACCCTGCACCATTACACTAAAGTTTGGGAAAAGGTCACCTATTTTTTTTCCTGATCGTTCCTCCAGTTTATCAAAATACATCTGTACCCAAGGCGGAATGCCACTAATCAATGTCATGTTTTCGTTAATAGTTTCATCAACTATTTTTTCCACTTTTTCTTCCCAGTCTTCAATGCAATTTGTTTCATATTTAGGCAACTGGTTGCTACGCAAATAAACCGGTACATGGTGATTTACGATTCCACTTAACCTGCCCGTTGGTATCCCTCCTACTCTTTCCAAAACCGGCGAGCCACTTAAGAAAATTACTTTCCCATTTGCAAATTTTGTATTGCCGCTTTCAACCATATAACAGAGCAATGCATTGCGGGCTGTGTTAATATGGTTTGGTATGGAATCTTTTGTTATTGGAATGTATTTTACACCGCTTGTTGTACCGCTCGTTTTTGCAAAATAAATAGGCTGCCCCTTCCATAAAATATTGTGTTTTCCCTCTTTTATTTTTTCGATGTAAGGTTTAAAAGCTTCGTAGTCCCTTATTGGAACAAGCTTTACAAAATCTTCGTGGGTTTTTATTTGTGTAAAGGAATGATCTTTCCCAAACAAGGTTTTGCCTGCAGTTTTTACCAAGGATGTCAACATGGCTTCCTGATCTGCCACAGCAGTTGCCAGTCCTTTTTTTTTTTGTTTTTGTATATAGACTGCAAAATGTTTTGCCAGAAAAGATTTAAATTTCATACTTCATTTCTATTTTCAATATCAATTCCACGAAGATTACTTACTTCAAACGATCTTCCAAATTTCTATTTACAATGTATACCCCTCAATACATGTACTTTGTATTCACTATTTACAATCTGCGCAAGGCCAATCTTTGTCCAAATCTATAGCAGTAACAACTACAATTTCATTTTCTTTTGGTGCAAAAACAATTCTTACATGTTGCCCGTCATGGGTTTTGCCCTCTAAAGGATAGGTAATTCCCTTATCACTTGTTTCTTCTTTGTTGTAATTTATTTCGCCTGTTGCCAAAATTTCTTTTACCTCACTTTCATCAATGTGCCGGCAATCCATTCTGCACTTTGCATGGCGACTGTATTTTATCGTTTTATTTCCTCCTCTCAATGCAAAATAATCGTCCTTCACTGCATCAACAGTTACACGACCAGGCTGCTTTCCCCGCTGGTTTTTCTTCACCCAAAAAAACAGCAACAAAGCAGCTATTAAAATTAAGAAAGGGACACTTTTATTTTTCACTTTTGCAAGATAAGTATTTTGCTATATGGTAAATTAAGTAATTGACAGGTGAATTTTAAATACAATTCTGTGGCTCAAAGCAGTACAGCTATTTTGAATATTTGTTCGGGCTGTATGCACTACGCCTCGTTTCGCTTTGTTACACTGTAGGGTAGTGCTGCCCATCCCGCAGCCCTTTATCAGCAATTCTTTTTTCAACTTTTAATTGTGTCAAACTGACAAACATATTTTGGCGAATAGCTCCAACTAATTAGTGCACTTTTCCAAGAGTTACAAAATATAATAATGAGTGATACCAAATGTCGCAGAGTTTCCTAGAGATACATTGTTTATAATTAGTTCGGATTGAACCGCTTCAATTATAGGCACAAAAAAGCAGATGCAAAATGCATCCGCTATAAAAATTTGTTTGCGCATTAAAATAATCCTTCAACACTTAAATACCTTTCCCCGGTATCATAATTAAATATTAGCACTGTACTCCCAGCAGGTATTTCAGGTAATTTTTTAGCCAATGCAGCCATCGTTGCGCCACTTGATATCCCCTGAAAAATACCTTCTTCCTTAGCTGCTCTTTGTGCGTAATCAAAAGCTTCTTCTTTACTTACTCGTATAGTCCCGTCGATTGCGTCTACATGCAAATTTGCAGGAATAAAACCTGCACCGATTCCCTGTAACGGATGCGGACCAGGATTTCCACCGCTTATAACGGGAGATAACTCAGGCTCCACTGCAAAAACTTTTATCGCAGGAAAGTGCTTCTTTAAAACTTCTGCCACGCCTGTAATATGCCCACCTGTTCCTACGCCTGTTATTAAAAAATCTATTCCTTCGGGGAAATCTTTTAAAATTTCTTCAGCCGTAGTTTTTACGTGTATATCAATATTTGAAGGATTATCAAACTGCTGCGGCATCCATGCGTTGGGGATCGATGCAACAAGTTCTGTAGCCTTCGCTATTGCTCCCTTCATACCAAGTTCTCTTGCAGTTAATTCGAAAGTAGCGCCATAAACGCTCATTAATTTTCTCCGTTCAATGCTCATACTTTCAGGCATTACCAAAATAATTTTATAGCCTTTTACAGCAGCTACCATCGCTAATCCAATTCCTGTATTGCCCGATGTTGGTTCAATGATAGTTGTGTCTTTATTTATCAAACCTTTTTGTTCGGCATCTTCAACCATAGCCAATGCAATCCTGTCTTTTATACTTCCACTTGGGTTTGTCTTTTCAAGTTTGGTATATACAGTAATGTTGTCAGGGTACAACCTGTTTATTTTAACATGAGGTGTATCACCAATTGTTTCTAAAATATTTTCAACTTTCATGATCTATTTTTTTTAAATGATAAAATTTATTGGTTCATTAAAATCTCTTCGGTCTTTTACTACTGTTTGTGCGGTGTGATAAACTACGCTAAACGACGGAACGCTCTGTGTTATCCAGGTATTGCCGCCAATGATACAATCATGCCCAACAATTGTTTCGCCACCTAAAATTGTACTACCGGCGTAAATAACTACGTTATCTTCTATAGTGGGATGCCTTTTTATTGCAGCATCTTCTTTGCGAACTGCCAAAGCCCCTAAAGTTACACCTTGGTACAATTTCACATAATTACCAATGGTCGTGGTTTCTCCAACCACTATTCCTGTACCGTGGTCTATAAAAAATGGATATCCAATTTTTGCCCCTGCATTAAGATCTATACCCGTTTTACTGTGCGCCTGTTCACTCATCATTCGGGGCAGGATAGGAATATTTTGTTTGTATAAAATATGTGCAAGTCTATAAATAGTGATAGCATAAAACCCGGGATAGCCTAATATAATTTCCTCTAGTGACTTGGCTGCGGGGTCGTAATCCAATATGAACTGCGCATCTTTAATAAGTTTTTCGGCGGTTTTAGGTAGTTCTTCGACAAAAATATTTATTGCTAAAGTATTGTTTGACGCATTCTCTCCACAACAAGTTTCTATTAGTGTTTGTAAAGTCTGTCTTAATTGAATTTCTTTTTCTTTATGAACTGATAAAAATTTTTCTTCACTTTCTACCGCAGGAAATAAGAATTCATAAAGCTGTTCTGTAAAAATTGAAACAGATTTTTGATCGGGGAGATTTTTTCTTAAAATATAGCCGTTATACAAGTTTTTTTTGCAAATCTAGCAAATACTCTACAAAGGCTATGGACCACAAGTGGAATCTTTTTCATTGGTTATTTAACTTGTAGTGGAGTACGCTGCCATTTGTAAGTGCTTACCTTTTAAATTTCCTTAATTTTGCCACCCATGCAAAAAACAGTCGCTTTACATACTCTTGGTTGCAAACTAAACTTCAGTGAAACCACTGCACTTGGGCGTATGCTTGAGAACGATGGCTTTGCCAAAAAGGATTTTGATGAAGTGGCAGATGTGTATGTAATAAATACCTGTTCTGTCACAGATAACGCAGATAAGGAATGTAGGCAGATTGTTAGAAAAATTCAACGAAAAGCGCCGGAAGCATTGGTTGTAATAACCGGTTGTTACGCACAATTAAAACCAAAAGAAATAGCTGCAATACCTGGAGTAGATCTGGTACTTGGTGCTGCGGAAAAATTTAATATTGCACAGCACTTAAAGGAAATTTCAAAAAATGATGCTACTAAAATTTGCAGTTGCGATGTTGAGGATGTAAATATTTTTGTTCCCTCCCATTCTATAAATGAGCGCACCAGAATATTCTTAAAAGTACAGGATGGGTGCGATTACAATTGTAGTTTTTGTACCATTCCCATGGCACGTGGCAAAAGTAGAAGCGATGAAATAAACAACGTAATTGCAAACGTAAAAGCAATAGCAGCGGGCGGTGCGAAGGAAATAGTTCTTACCGGAATTAATTTAGGCGATTTTGGAAAAAAGAGCCCATCCCCAACCCTTCCCGGAGGCAAGGGAGCATTAAATTCGAAGATTATTTACAGGAAAGAAAACATTAAAACAGGCGAAAATTTCTTCGATTTAATAAAAGAATTAGATGCATTAGTTGGTATTGAACGCTACAGAATCTCGTCGATTGAACCCAATTTGCTTAGCAACGAAATCATAGAATTTGTAAGCAACAGCAAGCACTTTATGCCGCACTTTCATATTCCTTTGCAAAGCGGCAGCAATAATACTTTGGCGGCAATGCGTCGCAGGTATAAGAAAGAATTGTATGCAGAAAAGATTGGATTGATAAAATTATTAATGCCTCATTGCTGTATTGGTGTTGATGTAATAGTAGGTTTTCCCGGAGAAACACAAGAGGATTTTGCTGAGACGGTAGAATTTCTTCGTGGCCTCGACATTTCTTATTTGCATGTATTTACTTATTCTGAAAGAGACAATACCCACGCCCTCTCAATTAAGCCTGTTGTCCCAATGAACGTGCGAAATGAGCGTAACAAAATATTACGCAATCTTAGTTACGAAAAAATGCAGGCTTTTACGCAACAACATATTGGGCAAACAAGAAAAGTACTATTTGAACATGTAAATAAAAATGGCATGATGGAAGGCTATGCTGACAACTACATTAAGGTTTCGACTCCTTTTAAAAAAGAATGGGAAAATGAAATTGTTGAGTGGGTGATTTAAGAGCCCCTCCTAACCTCCCCCGAGGGGAGGAAATTTGGTAGATCGATTAGACGACCGCCATAGCAAATACGATAAATATATTCTTTGTGCGTCTAAGAAAATTAGAATACGACGTGTTATTAGGGAGTTTAAAAATCCTTCGTCGATGGGTT
The DNA here is from genome assembly GCA_038225275.1 of Chitinophagales bacterium. Lineage (GTDB taxonomy): Bacteria > Bacteroidota > Bacteroidia > Chitinophagales > Chitinophagaceae > Ferruginibacter. The sequence goes on from JBBREY010000007.1 coordinate 9,287, forward strand.
TAGGTGGCTGCCGAATACTCCGCCATGTATTCATAACCAACATTCAGCTTTCCATTTTTAATAATTGTAGCAGCATTAATTAATCGGGTTTCTTCTCCGCTGAATAAGTCTGTAAACACATATTTTATAAGTTGCTCGCCAAAGTAACGGCTGGCATCTCTCGGTAATTCATTTGGCAGGTTTCCAACAGCCATTACATCAACAGAATTTTTTAGATAAGGAACTGTTCTTTCAAAAGTTGTTTTATCAACGCCATAAACAGGATCTACAATGGTTGAATCACCAATATTACAAGGCACCGACCCCCCCATATCATCTGTAATGTCGGCAATTGTTTGAATTCGAAAATCAGGCTTTGATAAGTCATTCAAGTCAAAAAGCCGTGGTATTGTTTCTTCCCAATAAACTCCGTTCATTAAAATATCTGTGTTAGGTAAATAGTTTGAGAATTTCGATTCGTAATTTTCGGGATTGGCATGAAAGTCTTTCCTGCTATAGGCTCCGCCAACTTTGTGTTTATATAGGTCTGCGCCTTTTAAATGAACATAAACAGGATATACAAATTCTTTCTCGCAATAATCATCTGGCTCTACTTCGTGTATGCCCATCAAATTCATTATCTCCAATACACCATGTGCTACTCTCCCGCTTCCTGTAACTGCTAATTTTATAGCAGGTAATTTTAAACCAAAGTAAGTATGTATTAAATGTTGAAAGTTTTTACCCGAATTTACTCTTTCCAAATTAAAAGCACCGGTTCTGTTTCCATAAGCCATCATGCCATTGTGGGCGCCTACAACACCTGCAAAAAAACCGAACCCTATAATACGGGTCCCATCTTCATGCTCCAAACATTCGTAATCAATTAAAGTGATATTTTTTTTTATAATAGTTTGTAATAGTCTCTGGTTAGATGGTTGAAGTTTCTTAGTATGAGAGAAAAACAGGTATGTTTTGTTGTCGATCAACATTTCAACAGGAACTTCTTTAATGCCTAAAATGATATCACAGTCAGCCAAACTTTCTACTACCATAATTCCCGCGGCAATATATTCTTTATCACTGAAACACCTGTTGGCACTATGTTGAACAGATATCACAATCTCAGGATGGTTTTGCCGAAGCCATTTACATTGTGCCGGCGTTAGTGCAACTCTGTTATCTGCTGGCACTTTTCCTTCAGCAATTAATCCGATATATATCATACTTTTTATATTGGCTACGGCAATTTACATTTTCTAATTGTTTATCAACCTTAAACCATTCTTAAATCTAAAACAGGTTTACAAATTTTAATTACTGCTTACCTTTGGTCATGAATTATTACGAATTATTTGGGTTGGAAGAAGCCCCTGCCGTGGATAGAAGTACGGTGGCTAAAATGTATATTGAACTTCAAAAGAAACACCATCCCGATTTCTTTACAAATGAAAATGAAGCAGATAAAGAATCGGCGCTGGAGCAATCGGCAGCTATAAATAAAGGCTATAAAATTTTAACGAATAAAGACAATACAATCGAATACTTCTTAAAACTAAAAGGAACCATTGTGGCTAACGAAAAATTTAATTTACCGCCGGCTTTTTTAATGGAAATGATGGAATTGAATGAGGGTTTTGATGACAATGAACATATTGAAAAACAAATTCAACAATTTGAAGATGACCTTGAGGAGCAGATATCACCTTTGATTAATCTGCAGAATAATGATGAATTAAATGATGAGCAATTGCAACAGCTGAAATTGTATTATTACAAGAAAAAATATTTAAAACGTATTTTGGAAAGGTTAGATGATTAATGTAATATTGCAACCCGAGTAAATGCCCATGTGGCGGAATTGGTAGACGCAGCAGACTCAAAATCTGCCATTCGCAAGGGTGTGAAGGTTCGATTCCTTTCGTGGGCACCGTACAATACCTGTAGAAAACTACAGGTATTTTTATTTTTCATAAAAAATAAACTTTAGCTAATTACCTCTTTCTAAAATTTATTTTGGCTTTTTGTTTGAAGTAGTAAAACAAAAGGTTTAAGATGAAAAATATTTTTAGCCAACCCCTTCAGAACTTTGCAAATTGGAATGCCCGAAACGGTCTGTTTATACTTAGAATGTCGTTAGGCATTGTTTTTTGTTGGTTTGGATTTTTAAAATTTTTTCAGGGGTTAAGTGAGGCCGAAGAAATTGCAACCAAAACAATAGCGTGGCTTACTTTTAATACAATTAACCCACATACTTCAATGATTATATTAGGCACATTAGAATGCTTAATTGGGTTGCTATTTATTTTACATAAATGGATGCCATTCACGTTGTTCCTTTTATATTTTCAAATGATTGGAGCCTGCCTGCCACTATTTATTTTTAGGAATGAAACCTGGACAGAAACATTTTTGGTCCCAACACTTTTAGGGCAATACATGATAAAAAACTGTGTACTAATTTCCGCAGGAATTGTAATGGGTGCTACCGTTAAGGGTGGGGCACTGGTGGCGAACCCAAAAGTGCACAAAGTATTTAATGAAGAAGAAATGAGCATCAACAAATAACATTCTAACATCCAAAAGAGGATTAGCACATCTTTAACATCAAAATTCCTCATCGCCAAGTCTTAATACAAAAGCATTGCTGTTTATCAATTATCTTTATAAGGCTAAAACGTTTACAATGAAAAACTTTCTACTAATATGCGCCGTTGTAATTTTTGCATCGTGCAGTGCAGTTTACAAAAGTGGTCAAACACCCGATGATCTATATTTTTCCAAGCCAAAAGTTGTTGTAGAAAATACCAATCGTTATGAAAGACTTGACAATGTTTATCAGGATAGGCAGATACGTATGGCTGCATACGACTACCGCTGGCGCTCGTTAGATGATCGGTACGATTATAACTACGCATATAACCCTTACAGGTACGGATACACATATGGGTACTACTACAATCCATACTATTGTCCTTATCCAGTATACGGGCAAAGTGCTGTGTTTGTTAATCCAAAAAATAGTACCATCCGCACTACTAATCTTGCATCTTACAACAACACACTTTCAAGTTACACGCCTTCAAAAACTTCAGGCAGTACAAGAACAACAATAGTTAGGGGATACAACAATAGTAACAACCAAAACTACCAGCCAAGAACGTACGAAACAAGAACATACAACGAAAATCGCTCTTACTCACCTTCATCAAATTCAAACAACAGTAACAATAGTGGTAACAGTGCGCCAGCTTCAACGGGTACAAGTGTGCCTCGCCCACCCCGTGGACAATAATTGTTTACTTAACTATTAAAATTGCTTTTAAAGTCATTCATTTTTATGCAAAAGATCTTAACCCTTGTTGCTCTTTTTTTTATAGGTAAAACATTTGCTCAAGTGCCGGAAGATGCGGTTAGATACAGTTGGTACACCCAAAATGGAACCGCTCGCACATTGGCGATTGGCGGGGCTATTGGATCGTTGGGTGGAGACATTACATCAAATTTCGTAAATCCTGCAGGCATCGGATTTTACAAAACCAATGAAGCAACATTCAGCGGTGGATTCGCGTCAAACAAAATAAAAACAAACTATAGAAGTAATATTTTAAATAAATCCAAACAGCAATTTGCTTTTGCACCGGCCGGTCTCGTGATAGCGCTGCCTAACAGGTTTGATAGTAAAAAAACGAATGCATTTTCTTTTGCCGCAACACAAACAGCTAATTTTAATAATGTCGTACAATTTAAAGGGCTAAATAATTACAGTTCATTTAGTGAACAATTTGCAGAAGAATTTGCAAGATTAAAATCAAGTATTGACAATGTTTTAAACACAAATAGTATTGCGCCATACACAACAGCACCTGCGCTTTATACTTATCTAATCGACACTATACGGACCGCAAATGGGCTCATTGTAAAAGCAGCGCCTGAATATATTTTAGAGGCAGGGCAAGCATTGCAACAGGAAATGATAAAGACCACAAAAGGCGGTTTGTATGAACTTGGTGTTACTTATGCGGGTAACGATGGTAAAAAATTATTGTGGGGAATATCCGTCGGCATACCAATCGTAAATTTTGAAAGTAACACAGTATTTTCTGAAAACGATACTTCTAACAACAATAGCAACCGTTTTAAATCATTCACTTTTACAGATAATTTTACAACAAAAGGTGCAGGTTTAAATGCCAAATTGGGTTTAATATACCGCCCTAAAGAATATATTCGTCTTGGCCTTGCAGTTCATACGCCAACTTATATGGCTTTAACTGACTCCAGACAAAGCACTTTACAAACAGAATTAGAAAATCCGGTAAAAACTTTTAACGCTTCATCAGACTTATTTACTGAAGGCAAGCGTGGCGTAGCAAAATACATTCAATCATCGCCCTTAAGAATTATTGCAAGTGGTTCGTATGTTTTTAGAGAAGTGGAAGATGTGGCAAAACAACGTGGTTTTATTTCTGCAGATCTTGAATATGTAAACCACAATGGCTCCCGTTTTAGCAGCGATGCAGAGCAGCCAACGGTTGATGAACAAAAGTACTATAAGGGGTTAAACAATGTTGTAAAAGATATTTACAAAGGCAACATTAATGTTAAGCTCGGCGGAGAAATTAAATTTAATACCATCATGGGTAGGCTTGGGTTTGGTTATTATGGCAGCCCATATAAAGATGCACCGTCAAAGGCTAATAAGATGACAATGAGTGGCGGCCTGGGTTATAGAAATAAAGGCTTTTTTGCTGACCTAACCTATATCTATTTGATAAATAAGGATTTTAATATTCCTTACAGGTTACAAAATTTGCAAAATGTATATGCTGATATTAGGCAGCAAAGTAGTAATGTGGTTGCAACAATTGGTGTGAAATTTTAGTAGACGAATGCAGATGTTATTGTAGATTATTTTTTAGGTAAGAAAGTATTTCATCCTGTTGCAGCCAAAAAATTTCTTCGTCTTTTTTAAACCAGGTAAGTTGCCGTTTGGCGTAGTGACGGCTGTTTTGTTTTATTAATTCAAATGCTTTTTCACGGGTAATCTTCCCTTCAAAAAAATCGAAAATCTCTCGGTAACCCACTGTTTGCAATGCATTGAGATCTTTAAAGGGCAAAAGTAATTTTGCTTCGTGTTCTAGGCCGTCCTGTTGCATCACATCTACCCTATCGTTTATCCTATTATATAAAATCTGCCTTTCAATTTCTATCCCAACTTTTATGATGTTAAAAGAGCGCTGCTTTTTAATTTTTTTTTGCTGCGCAATGATGGAGACGCCGGTTGACATAAAAACTTCTAAGGCTCTTAATAAGCGGTGAGGATTACTTCTTTCCCCTTTCTCCCAAAATAGAGGATCTGTTTCTTGGATTTTATTTTGTAACCATACCAAACCATGTTGTTCGTAAGCTCCGGCTATTTCACTTTTTATTGTAGGGTATGTAGGTGCTATTTCATCTAACCCGTCAGTAAAAGCTTTTATATATAAACCTGTTCCGCCGCACATAACTACTACCTTATTATTTTCAAATATTTTATCGGCAGCCGCCAATGCATATTTTTCAAAATCTGCAGCCGAAATATTTTCAGCAATGCTATGGGAATTTATGAAGTGATGAAGCACTAACTTTAATTGTTCTTCGCTCGGTTTTGCAACACCAATATTCAGTTCCTTAAAACACTGCCTGCTGTCTGCAGAAATGATTTCCGTATTAAAATGTTGTGCAACTTCTATTGCTAACGCCGTTTTACCGCTTGCTGTAGGTCCAACAATGATGATGCAGGTTTTCTCCATTTCCTTAAAGATTTGTAAAGAATCTTTTTAAATAAAAAACCTCACTGTTCATTAAAAAAGCAGTGAGGTATATAAAATAATTTCAAATATTTAAAAGTCTTCCTGCATTTCTGCGCCATCATTATCTGTCTCTTCGGTTGCTTCATCAACCACATCCCCATCCTCCCCTTCTTCGCCAAAACCATCCTGCATGGCATCAGCTTTTAGGTCATACTTTTCTTCCATTTCCGCCAAACGTTTATCCACTAAGCCTTTTGTACCATATTGGGACGGAGCAATGCCTTCCGTTCTCACGCAAACAGGGTAGCTCAATTTTTTGTTTTCCTCTTTATCTACATTTATTAATTCAATAGCAAAAAGCCAATGCTTTGCAAAATCGTATTCGTAAATAAATTTTTGATTGGGGTCTTTAATTTCTGTTGCCAGAACCGTATTCTCCATTATTAATGGTTCGGCTTTGTATTCTTTATCATATTTTTCTACCGATATTTCTCTGCCACGTTGCCAAAGATCATTACTTCTGTAAAAAGTTGCCTGGTGTTTATTATCAAACTCATAAGCAATCAAAATTGCATGGTGAAGTTCTTTAAAATTTCCTGTATGTTTTATCGCAACATCTCTGTAAACACTTTCGTCTTCCTGTAAATAAACCCTGAATTTTAAAATTGCCATGCAATGAATAATTTGTTTTTTGTAACTACTCTAAAAACTTCTTATCAAATTTAGCGTAATTATACTCGCCTTAAAAATCAATTTAAAATCTCTTTCCCTTTTAACAACATAAATGCATGCGCAGCTTCATAATCACCTGTTATTTCTCCATCCAAAATGGCATTTCTGATAGCATCTTTTATTAACCCAACTTCTTTAGAAGGCTTTAAGCTAAAGGTTTCCATAATAATTTCTCCTGTAATCGGCGGTTGCCAGTTTCTTAAATTATCTCTCTCTTCGACTTCAATACAACGCTTACGAACCAGTTCAAAATTTTCTAAAAAACGTTTTACTTTTTGTCTGTTTTTAGAAGTGATGTCTGCATCGCACAGTTTCATAAGGTTATCTATATCCTCCCCGGCATCAAAAAGCAATCTTCTAATGGCAGAATCAGTTATATTTTCTTTTGTAAGGCTGATTGGGCGAAGATGCATTTCAACCATTTTGCGCACAAATTTCATTTTCTCATTTTGTGGCAATTTTAATTGCGTAAATATTTTGGGCACCATTCTACCTCCCACCGCCTCGTGCCCATGAAAAGTCCAGCCATGACCCTCTTCAAATTTTTTTGTCGCGGGTTTTGCAATATCATGCAGCACTGCTGCCCACCTAAGCCACAAATCATCGGTAGTTTTTGCAATATTATCTACCACCTGCAGTGTATGGTAAAAATTATCTTTGTGCCCATAACCGTCTACAAATTCGGCACCAGCTAATGCAACCATTTGCGGAAAAATAAGCTCCAACAATCCTGTTTTATACAATAACTCAAAACCCACTGAAGGTTTTTTGCTAAGTAAAATTTTATTGAGCTCTTCTGTAATCCTTTCTTTGGTAATAATTTTAATTCGAGCCGCATTTTCCACAATAGCCTTTAAAGTATTTTCTTCAATCGCAAATTGCAATTGAGCAGCAAAACGTATAGCCCGCATCATTCTCAGCGGATCATCTATAAAAGTTTTCTCAGGATCAGTAGGCGTTTTTATTATTTTATTTTCAATATCTCTTAATCCTTCAAAAGGGTCATTTACCTCACCAAAATCTTTTTCGTTTAAACTTATACCAAGTGCATTGATGGTAAAATCTCGCCTTAATTGATCATCCTTCAAAGTGCCGGGCACTACAGATGGATTGCGGCTATCGGTATGGTAACTTTCTTTTCGGGCACCTACAAATTCAATCTCTGTTTCTTCAAATTTTATTTGAGCAGTACCGTAAGTTTTAAAAATATTTACCTGTACATTTTTCCCAAATTGTTTGGCAGTTTCCTCTGCTAATGCTATCCCATCTCCCACGCATACAACATCTATATCTTTTGTATTTCTACCAAGAATTTTATCTCGTACAAAACCGCCAATGATAAAACTGTCTACACCTAAATTTTTCGATGCTGTAGAAAGTTTTTTAAAAAGTGTCAGCTCATGCTCACTGTAATCAAGTTTCATAAATACAAAAATAAGAAAAGCTTTTTTCAGTTACTTAAATGCCTTAACATGGCATAATTTTGAATTGTATTTAATTAAAATAATACCGTTGTAAGAAAACAGCTAATTGTACGTACCAAGTAAAAATAATTTTATGTCACTAAGAAAAGTATGCTTCTTTATAATGTCGATTTGTCTTTATGCCGCCGCAGATGCACAAATGCAAACTGTTTACCCTACGGGATTAAAAGTTGGCGATAAAGCGCCTATGTTCTCCGCACAAAACCAGGCTGGTAAGGAGATAGAATTAAAAAAACTTCTGAAGAAAGGAGATGTTGTAATACTTTTTTACAGAGGACAATGGTGTCCTTACTGTAACCAGCAATTAAAAAAAATGAATGATTCTCTTCTATATATTTCTGCCAAGGGTGCAACTGTAATAGCTGTAACCCCTGAAACAGCAGAAAACGTTCAAAAAACTATAGAAAAAACCAAAGCGAGCTTTTCAATTATTGAAGATGAAAATCTTGCAATAATGAAAAGCTATAAAGTAAATTTCACAGTTGATGAAAATACAATTGCGAAGTATAAAACTTATGGAATTGATTTTGAAAAAGCCAACGGCAGTAACTCGACTAATTTACCCGTGCCTGCTACTTATATTATTGGTAAAAACGGCAAAATAAAATATGCTTTTTTTGATGTTAATTACACGAAACGTGCATCAGTAAAAGACATTATTGAACACCTATAATTTTTGTAAAATAACAAATAGCTCAGTGCCTCTTCGTGGAGCAATGGAATTGTAACACTTTTCCATTGTTTTGATTTGGAAATTATTTTTAAAAAGAAGACGGTACTCTGCTTCGTTTCCGCTAAAGGGCGGACCACCTTCAAATGTTCGATTAAAAAATACACCTACAAGTTTGCCGCTGGGGTTAAGGAGAGTGTTCATTTTTGCCAGATACTCTGCCCGTAATGAAGGATGCATAGCACAAAAGAAAGTTTGTTCTATTATTAAATCGAATGTTTGGTTTAAGGTAAAAAAGTCGCCACAGATGATGTTTAATTCTTTGCCAACGTTGGTGGCTAAAATACTTTGCAGTTTTGCTACAGGCACGGGTGAGATATCAATCAAAGTAATATTAGTGAAGCCTTGTTGAAGCAGGTATTCGGCCTCGTAAGCGTTGCCACAACCGGGGATTAAAATAGAAATATTTTTATCTTTTAGCTGATCAAAATATTCTTTAAGTGGTGGAGAAACTGTTCCCATATCCCACGCCGCATCATCATTTTTATACCTTCTGCTCCAATAAGATTCATTGAATAACTCAGACTGTTTTTTCACTGTGTTTTACGTTTGCTGAAATATTATTTTTACTCCATTGTATTCTTTGCACCAAACGATGCTGCCTCACATTACAATCAGTTTTTATACAGATGGCACAGCTAAAGGTCATGCAAGCATCTGAGTGCACAAAAATTTCTAAAGAGTCGCCATATTCTTTTCTGAGTAAACCCGATAACTCATCAATTTCGTGATGCGCTTCGTATACATTAAAATACCATGGCACAGTTAAATGCGCATCTAAATGAAGCAATGCACCATATTTTATGATTCGTAGATTGTGCATATCAACCCAATTAACGCCTCGGTTTTTATTAAGTGTTGCAATCATTTCTGTCAACAAAGCCTCATCAGCTTCATCCATAATACCCGCAACAGAACTGCGGATAATTTTATAACCAGTGTAAGATATAATCATTGCAAAAAGTATCGCCACAGCACTGTCTATCCAATAAATATTTGTGAAATAAAGAAGCGTTAGTCCAACAATTATACCTGCAGTGGTATAAGTATCACTCTTTAAATGTTGCCCACTTGCTACAAGCGGGAGAGAATTATTCTTTTTACCTACACGCTCACACACAATACCTGCACCATAATTTACTACGGCAGTTATTACGATCAATAATATTCCCCAATCAAGTTTGTGAACTACTGCAGGTGCATAAAGATTTTTAGCAGCTCCATAAATGATAAGAATTCCTGCTACAAATATCAGAGTGCCTTCAACAGCTGCTGAAATAAATTCTACTTTGCCATGTCCGTAGGGATGATCGTTGTCTTTTGGTCGGGCAGAAACGACCAGGGTGTAAATGCCCAATAGGCCTGCTACAATGTTTACAATACTTTCTAGCGCATCTGTTAAGATGGCTATTGAATGTGTGAGCAGGTAAGCAGTTATTTTTATAAGGAACAGCAGCACAGAAAGAACAGCGATTCTTTTTTGTATCCTTAAATTTTGGGAGCTGGCTTGCATGGGCGACAAAGATAAGGAAGCAAGAATTACATACATTTATGCTAGCACACATAAAACAGCATTAATTGTGAAATCTAACTGCGGAATTAATGTACGTATTAAAATCCCTCAGCAATAATTTCTAGTAAGCATTTGTTCTTGATAAAAACTTTTCTTGACTCGGTTGTTAGAACGGCACTTTCTTTAAAAAAAGTAAGAACCCTCACAACTGTTTCCTCGGTGGTTTGAGAATAACTGGCGATATCTGCTTTGGACATTGTAATAGCCGTTCTATTATCGGCATTTTTATATTTTTCGTTCAAAATAAGAAGGATAATAGCAACCCTTTCCTTTGCTGACTTATGCGATAATGAGCTGATTAAATTTATCCAAACATTAAATTCAAAACTAAGAATCTCCAACAAATTAAACGACAAATGAGGCGAGCGTTTTGCAATGTTTAAAAATCCTTTGCCATCAAAAATTTCCACTTCACTTTCTTCCAGTATAACTGCAGAAACCGGGTGCTTCTCTTTACTCAATAATGGGCGAAAACCAAAATATTCTCCTACTGTATAAATGTAAACGATCCTACTTCTGCCATCGTCCCCTGTTTGCTCGATTTTTATTTTTCCTTTATTTAATTTATAAACAGCTTTAGGTAAACTGCCCTCATGATACAAATATTCGCCTTTTTTACAGCGCAATATTTTTGATATATTTTTTAATTCATCCATAAAGCTTGGTTGAACCTGGTTAAATAATTTATCACTTTTAAAAAGATATTTTGAAATATTAAAATTCATTGTAAAAAAGTTTTTAAAGGTTGACACCCGTCAACTTTATTCTTCAATATGTATGGTTACTTTGTAACATTTAGCGAAACATCATTCGCCAATATTAAAAATACATAAAATGAAATCAAAAAAATTCTCCTCGTTTGCTGTTTGCATCATATTTAGTATCTCAATTATATTCTCGGCATGTGCAAAAAAAATTGTAATGGCAAATAACGGTATAGCCCCGGCTGCAAAAGCTTATGCAAGAATAAAAAAAGATAAAAGTAATAATTACAATGTTCAAGTAAAGGCTACTCATCTAGCACCATCAGGGAATTTAAATCCTCCAAAAAATTCTTATGTAATATGGATGGTAACAGATAATAATGGTACTAAAAATATAGGTCAGTTTCAAAGTGGTACTAGCCTTTTATCAAAAACACTCAAAGGTTCTATTAAAACTATAACACCTTTTAAACCTGTGGGGTTTTTTATTACTGCTGAAGATGATGCAGCGATAAATTACCCGGGGAATATGATTATTTTAAAATCAAATTGATCTATTAAACTATAGCTAATTTCAGTTTTTTCAGTATAAAGATGAGTAGTCTTTACACTTTATCTACTCAACAGAACTCATTCTTACGTTTTAAACAGTTTTAATGATGATTTGCAGTTGAGTTTTTCATTAATATTTCTAATTGTATACTATCATTTTTTTAAATTAAGATTTTTGAATGGCATTTAACTACTTGAAAATCTATAACCTTCTAAATTTTTTAAGATGAAAAACTATCAAATCAAAAATATATTAGTACCAATTGATTTTTCTGAAGCCTCTAACAATGCTTTGGCAGTAGCTCTTGCTATGGCAGAGCGACATCAGGCAAAAATACACTTACTGAATGTTGTTCAATCGCAGTCATTTATCGACCCCGTTGGAATGCATGGAGCAATGCCTAGTATCGAAAATACATATGTAAATGATGCAAAAGAAAATATGAAAAAACACAAACAAGCCATCGAAAGAAAAAGCCAGGTGCATGTTGATACTCATGTGGAAATTGGCAATATTGCGCTTTGTATTAGCAAGTATGTTCTTGATAACCAAAAAGATTTAATTGTGATGGGCACACATGGCACATCAGGTTGGAATGAGTTTTTTCTTGGCTCTAATGCTATGGCTACCATAAAAGAATGTACCTGCCCAGTACTGACTATTCCGCCATCATTTAAAAAGAGAACATTTAATAGTGTTTTATACCCCATTAGAAATGTAGGTGGTGTAGTAGAAAAGTATGATTACATTAAACAAATTGTTGAAAAAAATGATGCACAAATTCATTTATTGGGTGTTGCTCAATTGAATGATGAGTACGAGGCAAGTATTTTAGGTAATAAACTAAAAGCAGTAAGAGAGTCCATTTTACATAACAACGATTACATATCATACGAAACACACCAATGCGAAAACATAGCAGAAAAAATTCTGGAAGTAGCTCATAAAAGAAACGACGATTTAATTGTTATAAATGCTACACTCGATAAAGCCTGGTACAAGTTTTTTAGCGGCAGCTTTACCCAGCAAATCGTAAACCACTCAAAAATACCTGTGCTGTCAATAAAACCATCTTTAACGCCTGAATTAATTAAAGAGAGAGAATTATATTTTGCGGGTGAAGCAAGTTATTATCTTCCACTAACCTTACAAACAATTTAAATAACATTTCTATTCTATTTAAAAAATAACGATAAGAAAAGTTGTACAATCAGTGTGGGCGAGCTCGTAAATGCCATTGCAAATATCTACTCAGGATAATATATAATAAGATGAACAAAAAGTCACATCAGCAAATTCACTTTTAAAAAACCTAAATGATCAATAAAATAGAAATATTAGAGTTAGACATTACTCACTATAAACAATTACTAGAAGCCATGAAGGCTGCATATATAAACTGGACAGGTAGTTATTGGAGTGAAGCGGTTATTGAGAAATTAATAAAAAAATTTCCAATAGGTCAATTCGTGGTAATTGCCGATGAAAAAGTAGTTGGTTGCGCACTCTCTATCATTGTAAAATACGATGATTACGGAGATGACCACACCTATCAACAAATAACTGGTAATTATACCTTCTCATCTCACAGTGAGAAAGGCGATGTACTATATGGTATTGAGGTTTTTATACGACCCGAGTACAGAGGTTTGCGACTAGGCAGAAGATTATACGATGCACGAAAGGAATTGTGCGAAAAATTAAATTTAAAGGCTGTTGTGTTTGGAGGTAGAATTCCGAATTATCATACCTATGCCGGAGAATTAAAGTCCAAAGAATACATTCAAAAAGTGAAACTTAAAGAGATATTCGACCCTGTGTTATCATTTCAACTAAGCAACGATTTTCATGTAAAAAAAGTTTTAAAAAATTACATGCCTGAAGACAGTGATAGTCAAGAGTTTGCTACTTTATTACAATGGGATAATGTTTATTACGTGCCTCAACATGCTCAAACAAACAGGATAAGAAAAAATGTTCGTCTTGGTTTAGTACAATGGAAGATGCGCTTATACAAGTCATTGGATGAATTATTTCAACAGGCAGAATACTTTATAGATTCCATCTCAAATTACAAGGCAGACTTTGTTGTATTCCCTGAATACTTCAATGGACCTTTAATGGCAGAATTTGAGCACATGAGCGAATCTGCAGCTATGCGTGCAATGGCACAATACACTCACCGGATAAGAGATAAATTTAGTGAATTTGCGGTAGCATACAACGTAAATATAATTGCAGGCAGCATGCCATTGTATGAAAATAATTCTTTAAAAAATGTAGGCTATGTATGCCACAGAAATGGCAAAGTAGAAATTTATGAGAAGCTACACATAACACCTGATGAAGAAAAGTTCTGGGGATTAAAAGGTGGTAATATCTTGCGGGCTTATGATACCGATGCAGGCAAAATTGGCGTGCTTATTTGTTACGATGTTGAGTTTCCTGAGTTATCTCGTTTATTGGCTGATGAAGGCTTGCAAATCTTATTCGTGCCTTACCTAACCGATACCCATAATTCTTACATGAGGGTAAGATTATGTGCACAGGCAAGAGCAATAGAAAATGAGTGCTTTGTAGCCATTACTGGCAGTGTTGGTATTTTACCAAAAATAGAAAATCTCGATATTCAGTATTCACAAGCTGCAGTGTTTACCCCAAGCGACTTTGCTTTTCCATCAAACGCCGTTAAAAGCGAAGCAACAGCAAATACTGAAATGGTACTAATATCAGATGTAGATTTAAAATTACTAGATGAGTTACATTTTTATGGAAGCGTTAGAAATTTGAAAGACAGGAGAAAAGATTTTTATGAATTAAGAAGAAAATAAAAAGACCACCACAAACAATTTTCCAAAATTATCCGTCTATCCAACATTGCACTAAATCCTGATCTGCACGAATGAAATAAGAAATATTTATTATTTTGGGAAACTTTGATAGACTTGAATAACACTGATTATTGCAACTTTGAAAAACCACAGTTGAAGGGCGGCCTACAAATTCATAGGGACACAATGGCGGATAGCATTGGAAAGCTGGCGGTGAAGCGTAGTTCAACGATTACTTGTAACGGATAGTCGCAAAAAGTAAACATTTTTGAATTAAGCTTAAGTTCCAAATCAATTGTATAAAACTGCTTAAAACCAATTTATAAAGCTCAAACCCCTAAATTTGCAGCACTAAAAAATAACTATGAATTTTCAACTTTCTGAAGAGCAGTTAATGATACAACAAGCTGCTAAAGATTTCGCAATAAATGAATGTTTGCCTGGTGTAATTGAGAGAGATGAGCACCAGACTTTTCCAAGAGAACAGATTGAAAAATTGGCAGATCTTGGTTTTATGGGTATGATGGTGAAGCCAGAATACGGTGGGAGTGGCTTAGATACAATGAGCTACGTAATTGCAATGGAAGAGATTAGCAAAGTAGATGCAAGCGTAAGTGTTTGTATGAGCGTAAACAACAGTTTGGTATGCTACGGTTTGCAGGAATACGGTAACGAAGAACAAAAGCAAACTTATTTAAAGCCATTGGCGCAGGGTAAAAAAGACGACGAACTATACATAGGAGCATTTTTGTTGAGTGAGCCGGAAGCCGGAAGCGACGCCACTTCTCAACAAACCACTGCTGAAGATAAAGGAGATCATTACCTACTAAACGGTACCAAAAACTGGATCACTAATGGAAACAGTGCAAGTGTATATTTAGTAATTGCACAAACAGATGTGAGTAAAGGAAGCCGTGGTATTAATGCTTTTATTGTAGAGAAAAAATGGGCAGGTGTTGTAGTTGGTGCTAAAGAAAATAAACTTGGTATTCGTGGAAGCGATACTCATACTATTTTGTTTAATGATGTAAAAGTGCCAAAAGAAAATCGCATTGGTGAAGATGGCTTCGGTTTTAAATTTGCCATGAAAACACTTGCAGGCGGCCGTATTGGTATTGCAGCACAGGCTTTGGGTATTGCGAGTGGTGCTTATGAACTTTCATTGGCTTACAGCAAAGTAAGAAAAGCATTTAAAACAGAAATTATGAATCACCAGATCATCCAATTTAAACTGGCAGATATGGCTACAAAAATTGAAGCTTCTCGCTTGCTATGTTTAAAAGCTGCATGGGAAAAAGATGAACATTTAGATTATACTTTGAGCAGCAGTATGGCAAAGGTTTTTAGCAGTGAAACCGCCATGTGGACTGCTACCGAAGCTGTGCAGATACACGGTGGGTATGGCTTTGTAAAAGAGTACCATGTAGAAAGAATGATGAGAGATGCCAAGATTACGCAGATTTATGAAGGAACCAGTGAAGTACAAAGAATTGTAATTGGAAGAACTATCTTGAAGTAGATCTGAGATGGGAGTATCAAGATGTGAGTATCAAGTATTAAGATAGACGACAAAAGATAAAATAGTTAGCGTCATAAAAATGGGCTTGCTATACACATAGAAAATTAAGATGTGCAAACCTTTGAAGTTTGCACATTTTGGTTTATTTACAAAATTTGCAACTCATAAATAAAAAGGTTTTCGATACGCAATTCATCATTCGTAATTCGTAATTTTTCAATTAACCATTTACTATTCACACCATGTCCATCATTAAAATAGAAAATTTAAAAAAGGCCTACGATACCAACTATGTTTTAAAAGGAATTAATTTAAACATTGAAGCTGGGCAGATTGTTGGGTACATCGGGCCTAATGGTGCAGGAAAAAGCACTACCATTAAAATTTTATGCGGTATAACAAGCGACTTTGAAGGCGACGTATCTGTAATGGGATTGGATGTGAGAAAAAACTCCATTGACGTTAAACAAAAAATTGGTTATATACCCGAACTTGCTGCATTATATGAAGTGCTTACACCAGTTGAATACTTACGCTTTAGCGGAAAATTATACAATTTAGCAGACGATGTAATTGCTAAGAAAACAAGTGAACTGCTTCGTTTATTTGACCTACACGACAAAGCAAATACCAGAATGACGAGTTACAGCAAAGGAATGAAACAGAAAGTTTTGCTCATCTCCGGACTTATACACAACCCCGAAATAATTTTTTTAGATGAGCCGCTCAGCGGTTTGGATGCAAATGCAGTGATACTTGTAAAAGAGATTTTATCGCAACTAAAAACTGCAGGCAAAACGATATTTTACAGTTCTCACATTATGGATGTGGTAGAAAAAATAAGTGACAGAATTGTGATTATTGACAAAGGTGAAGTAAAAGCAGATGGAAGTTTTGAAACACTAAAGGCCAATGCTCACCTAGGCTCGCTGGAAAATATTTTTACTGCACTTACAGGTGGCAGTGAGCAACATCAAACTACAGCACATGAATTTATAAATGTTTTAAACAGCTAAAATGGATAAATTAATATTACGTTTTGTGCTTTTTTTTGCAAAAACATTTTTAAAAAAGGATGTTGATTTTGAGAAATTAAAAATAATTGCTGAAACAAAATTAATCATGGACAGGCGACGTGTGCGTGTAACCATGAAAAAGCAAACAAAAAAAGAACCCAACAACCAGTTGTTAATGACGCTGATTGTTTACTCTATAATGGGTCTTTTTATTGGCGCACTGGTCCTTTCCTTAAAGGAAATCATAATTACCATGACCATCATACATACATATATATTGTTTATGATGGCCATGACACTCATTACAGATTTCAGTTCTGTACTATTGGATACTACTGATAACCAGATCATACTCCCCCGCCCGGTAACCAGCAAAACTTTTTTTGTAGCAAGGCTTGTTCATATACTTGTTTATTTACTACAATTTACTATTGCCTTGGCTATTTTTCCACTTATTTTTATATTTATTGGTTATGGTATTCTTGTAGGACTAGCGGCTTTCATTACCATTTTACTCACTGTAATGTTCGCAGTTTTCATTACCTATTTATTGTATGGCTTTATACTAAGAGTAAGCAGCGAAGAAAAAATTAAAGATATTATCAGTGGGTTTCAAATTGTGATGACGATCATATTTGCGGTAGGTTTTCAAATTGTACCAAGACTTTTAAATATTGAAAACTTGAAGGTAACAATGCCTATTTATTGGTACACATATCTGCTCCCTCCCATGTGGATGGCCAATGCATTGCAGGCAGTGCAACAGTTACATGTAGACGGACCACATCTTATCATGATCCTCTTGGCAATTGCTTTACCGGTTTTTACATTTTGGGTTATGATAAAATTTCTTGCTCCTTCTTTTGCAAAAAAGATTGCTGCAATGGGTAATGCAGGCACACAGGAGGAAGCTGTTTTGAGTAATGCAGGTAACAAAAAACAAGGGTTATCTGAAATAATAGCACCAATAGTTTGCAGCAATAAAACAGAAGAGGCAGGTTTTGAAATGGCCTGGAAAATGACTGCCAGAGACAAAGGGTTCAAAATTCAGTTTTATCCAAGTCTGGCTTATATCCTCGTTTTTGTGTTTATTGTTGTCTTTAAACGTGGGGTAAACTTTGCGAATACATGGGCAACGCTAAGTAGCTCACAAAGTTTTTTATGGTGCGTTTATTTACCCATGTTTACCATTTCAGCAGCAGTGTCGTTGATTGCGTTTAATGAAAACTTTGCAGCATCGTGGGTGTATATTTCCCGTCCGTTAAAGTTACCAGGCAGTATGATAAGTGGTGCCTTAAAAATGTTACTGGTTAAATATTTTGCACCAATTATCACGGTACTATTTGCATTTTCGTATTACATTTGGGGTTATAAAATAGTAGATGATTTTGTATTGGGAATTTTTAATAATGTACTTGTATTTTTAATTATTTCTCACGTTGGCAAAAGTTATTTACCGTTTTCTATGCAGCCCAATGTAAACCAGCAAACCGGCAAATTTATCAGAGTATTTATTCAGATGGCCATCATCGGGTCTCTTGTTGGCTTACACTACCTTGCATTAAAAGTTTGGTGGTTGGTAGCAGTACTGGTGCCGTTTTCAGCAGTTGCATGCTATTTTCTTTTTAAAACAGTACAAAATTATTCATGGCAAAAAATATCTAGTTAGTAAATGGTAAATGAAACAGTTTATAACGAAATCGTAGGTTTTTCAAAATCAAAAAATACTACCCTTGTTGCAGTCTCAAAAATTAAACCTACCGCTGACGTTCAGAAAATGTATGACCTTGGCCAAAGAGATTTTGGTGAAAACTATGTGCAGGAACTGGTGGAGAAACAAAGGGTACTGCCAAAAGATATTTTGTGGCATTTTATTGGGCATCTTCAAAGTAACAAGGTAAAATACATTGCGCCATTTGTACATTTGATACAAAGTGTGGACAGCGAAAAACTACTGAAAGAAATAGACAAACAGGCAGCGAAAAACAACAGAAAAATAAACGTGTTGCTGCAGGTTCATATTGCTGAAGAGCAAACAAAATTTGGGTTTGATGAAGCAGAGTTGATGAAACTGGATGTTGATTTATTCCCTAATGTAAACATTATTGGTTTGATGGGTATGGCAACTTTTACTGAAGACAAAGCAAAAGTAAAACGCGAATTTGAACAGTTGAAAACTGTTTATAACGAATTCAAAACTTCTAAAGATGTCGATTTAAATACGCTGAGCATGGGTATGAGCGATGACTATGCACTTGCCATAAGTTGCGGCAGCAATATGATTAGAATTGGAAGTTTGCTGTTTGGAAAAAGATGATTGAATTACGAATTTTCAAATACGAATTAGAAATAGAAAACGTAATCATGATTTTATAATCCTAATTGATTACTCAATCTCTTCAATTCAATTTCACTCGCTTTGGCTACATAACTTAAGTTTACAAGCCTAAAACCAGATTCTTCAAAACTCTTTTGTGCGTTCTTTACTTCAACAATAGTGGCCTGGCGAAGTTGAAAACGTTGTAGCGCAAGATCTAGCAACTGTCCTGATAATCTGTAATTCTCTTTCTCATTTTCAAACTGAGAAATGGTTGAAGAGTAAGCCTGGTATTGGTTTATAACCTGTGCCCTGTAATCTCTTAAAATGATATCTTTTTGAAGTGATGCATTGGTAACATTAATATTTGCCACCTGCGCTTGCTTCTTAAAAATATTTCCGTTGAAAATAGGAACAGCCAATGAAACGCCAACCGTTGGCCCGAAATTTTGATTAAGCAATAGTTGTCCTGCGGCAGACTGGTTTCTTGTAAAATTATAGCCTGCATTGGCTCTTATAGATGGATAACGTAGGGCATTCACTTCCTTTACAATTAATTTGTTTATGGTTATCTGGTCCTCTGCGGCAGCTACTTCTGCATTTGCAGGAAGTTGATCTAACACTGATTGAAGTGTAAGATTATTTTCAACAATAATTGTATCTGAAATTTGTATGGTTGAATCAACTTTTGCTGTTAACAATCTTAATAATTCTGTTTTAGACTGAGCAACAATTAACTGCTGTGCAATTTTTGTTTGTTGCAAAGCGTTTAAATCTATTTGTGCCTGAAAAAGATCTGCATTGTTTGCAAGCCCTGCGCTTTGCCTCGCCTTTACAATGGTAAGTTGCTGGTTAGATGCTTCAATAGATTTATCAATTGTTTTAATATAGTTCTGCTGCCGAACAACATCGTAATAAGCTACACTTACACCGGCAATTATGTTTTGTATTTGGCTGTTCAACACCTTGCCTGATTGGCTTTGTATGGTTGCTAAACGTTGCTTTGTTGCTACTACCCTCCCACCGTTAAATAATAAAATACTTCCTGTTACGTTTGCGTTTAATGCATTTGCTGCTGCATTGTTTCTTTGAATATTTGTGCCGGTGTTTAGTTTTTGGTTTACGCTTGTTAATGATTCGTTGTCGGTAATATTGCCCGTTACAACAGGAAGCCCACCCGCGAAACCGGTACTGTTCAGAATGGTTGCAACTTCAATATTATTTTTTGCAATTGTAATATCCAAGCTTTTTTTTAGCGCTTGGTTAATGGCAACCGGCAGCGTTAAACTATCCTGTGCAAAAGTTTTTAGACTAACAAACAATGAAAGAAATACTACACTAAATATGGCTGATTTTATGTTCATTTTAATATTATAATGATGCTGTTACAATTGTACTGTTTGTGTTATTGTTTAATTATTATTCTACCGCCCAAGGGCTGCCGGATAGTAGCGAAAATACTTTTATGTGAGCAAAGCGAAACATAAAAGATTGTAGCGGATAGCCGGATCAACTGCTGCACATTGGTATATCGTCTAGAGCCCCAAATACTAAGCACTGATTTCAATTTTTTTGGCTTCATGCTTGTTCTTACCACTTAAAAAAGTATATACAGCCGGTATTACAAAAAGCGTTAAAATCAACGAAAATATTATTCCACCTACCACCACAATACCAAGCGGAACACGGCTCGCAGCTGCTGCACCTAAGCTTAATGCAATAGGCAAAGCACCAAATGACGTTGCCAGACTTGTCATTAAAATTGGTCTTAATCTTTGCCGTGACGCTTCTATTACAGCCTCTTTGATGGATAACCCCTGCTCCCTTTTTTGGTTGGCAAACTCAACAATTAAAATACCATTTTTTGTAACAAGACCAATGAGCATAATCATACCAATTTGTGAAAAGATATTTAAGGTTTGGTTAAAAACCCAGAGGCTTAGCAATGCACCTGCAAGGGCAAGCGGCACGGTAAGCATGATGATAAACGGATCTACAAAACTTTCAAATTGTGCAGCCAATACCAAATAAATAAGGATGAGTGCCAGCCCAAAAGCGAAGGCGATATTACTACTGCTTTCCTGATAATCTCTTGATGGACCGCTTAGTGCTGTCTGGTAACTTTCATCAAGCAACTGCTTCGAAATTGCCTGCATAGATTTTATACCATCGCCAATAGTTTTGCCTTCAGCCAATGACGCTGAAATGGTGGCAGCTTTGTAACGGTTAAAATGAAATAAACTTGGCGGGCTGCTTGTTTCTTCCAATTTTACAACAGCACTAAGAGGAATATTTTCGCTTTTATTGTTTCTAACATACAACTTCGAAATATCTTCAGGTTTGTTTCTGTCACTTCTTTCTACCTGCGCTATAACTGAGTACTGGTAACCATTTTTAAGAAAATAAGCGAGTCTACCGCCGCTAAAAGCAGCCTGTATTGCACCCACTACATCTTGAGAAGAAAGACCCAGGTCTTTTACCTTCATACGATCTACCGTTAATGAAATCTCAGGTTTATTAAATTTTAAATTCACATCAACATTGGAAAATGTTTTGTCCTTTTTTGCTTCCTCCAAAAACTTTGGAATGATATCTTTCATTTTCTCCAGATCCTGATTTTGAAGAATAAATTGTATAGGCAAACTACCACGCTGGCCAACACCAATTGTCTGCTCCTGTATAGCAAAAACTTTCGCTTCGTTAAACCTTACCATTTTGCGGTTGAGGTCGTTTGCAATTTGGTCTTGTGTCCTCTTTCTATCTTTGGGCTCTACCAATGCAAGCCTTGGCTGTGCTGTATTTACTGCTCCGGCGGGCGTACGAGCAAAAACAAAATCTCTTTCAGGTATTGAATCGTAGAGGTAATTCGCAATCTCATCTGATATGCTTTGCATTTTGCTGTAACTCGTTCCCTCCTGGGCAGATACGCTGAAACGCACACTGCTCCTATCTTCCATTGGGGCAATTTCGCTTTGGAGTGATATGCCAATAAAAAAGCCCATCAACAAACATACTACCAACACTACCCAAGCCAACCACCTTACTTTTAAAAACCCTGTCAATAAATTTTTGTAACAATTTTCCATACCTGCAAAAAATGGTTCTGTCTTCATGTAAAATTTTCCATGCCCTGGTTTTTTTCTGCGCAGTACCACGTTTAAAACGGGCGTAATAGTGAGTGATACGAATGCTGAAATTAGCACAGCAGAAGCGAGGGTGATTCCAAATTCCCGGAAAAGCCGTCCAATGAATCCTTCTAAAAATATTACAGGTAAAAATACAATTGCGAGCGTGATAGAGGTGGCGATTACGGCAAAGAAAATCTCTTTACTTCCCTCTAAAGCTGCCTGTTTTATGGGTAGCCCTTCTTCGAGTTTTCTAAAAATATTTTCTGTTACAACAATTCCATCATCTACTACCAAACCTGTTGCCAATACAATACCCAAAAGCGTAAGAATATTTATAGAAAAACCTGAAATGTACATGATGAAAAAAGTTGCTACCAGCGAGATAGGGATATCTATCAATGGTCTTATAGCAGTAATCCAATCACGAAAGAAAAAGAAAATTACAAGCACTACAAACGCTATTGAAATCAACAATGTTTCCTCTACTTCGCTAATTGATTTGCGAATGTTCTGTGTATTATCTAACAGCAGATTCATTTCAATATCTGATTTGTTCAGCTTCTTTATTGATTCTAATTTTTTATTAAAATCATTTGCTATTTGAATGTTGTTTGCACCAGGTTGAGGAATAATTACAATACCCACTGCATTTACGCCGTTGTACTTCCACCCCTGCTCCAAAGCTTCTGGGCCAATTTCCACCCGGGCAACATCCTTTAAACGAACTATTCCCGCAGCATCCTGCCGTATTAAAAGATCCTGAAATTCTTTTTCGCTCGTTAATCTGCCTACTGTTTTTATGGTAAGCTCTGTATTATCACCGTAAATTTTACCTGGTGGCAGATCAATATTTTCTGCATTTAAAGATGTTCTAATGTCGCTGAAGTTCACACCAAACGCAGACATCTTATCGGGATTAAGCCATATGCGCATGGCATATCTTTTTTGACCAAATATGTTTACGGAACTTACCTGATTGATCGTTTGAAACTGTTGTTGCAAAACATTTTCTGCATAGTCACTTAGCTCAAGCAATCCTTTCGTGCGGCTTTGCACAGCAAGAATTAAAATAAAATCACTGTTTGCATCTGCTTTTGTTACAATTGGGGCAGCATCAATATCTTGCGGTAGGGCACGGCTAGCCTGCCCCACTTTATCTCTTACATCACTTGCTGCTGCCTCCAAATCAACCCCTAATTCAAACTCAACAGAAATATTGCTGTTACCTAGCGAACTGGAAGATGTAATTGTTTTGATGCCGGGAATACCATTGATCTGTTTTTCTAATGGTTCAGTTATTTGGCTTTCGATGATATCTGGATTAGCACCTGTGTAGGAAGTACTCACGTTTACAACTGCAGGATCTATAGCAGGATAATCTCTTACGGCAAGAAAACTAAAGCCGACGACGCCAAATAAGATAATGAGTAAATTTAAAACGGTGGCAAGTACCGGCCGCCTAAGTGATAATTCAGATATATTCATGAAAATAAATACTTAATTAATTAATAAATGGCGGTAGAATCTTTAGGGATCAAAGCGGCTAATTTTTTTACTGACCTTACTTTTACCTTACTTTTCGGTCTCGCAAACAAAACGCCCGTTACAACCACAGAATCACCAACATTTATACCTTTTATAATTTCTACAGATGCAGATTGACGAATACCAGTTTCAACATTTACAAAATTTGCAAGTCCGTTTTTTACAACAATTACCTGATTATCCTTATCGTTTGGAATTATACAGTTGGTAGGAACCACGATGGAAGTTTTTCCATCCCCAGCATTTAAAAATACTTTTACAAACGCACCGGGGTTAATGTTTGATTCAAACAAAACAGCCCTTACTTTTAAATTACGGGTATCTGTATTTGCTCCAGGTTCAGTAGCAACTATTTGGGCTCTGCCCATTTTGTGAGAAGATGCATCAAGTTCTACATCTAAAACTGCTCCTCGTTTTATTATGTTGCTGTAGTTTTGAGGAACCGTAAAATCAATTTTAATTTTAGATGTCTGTTGCAGCGTTGCCAATGTGGATGCAGGTGTTACATAAGCACCGGGACTAATTTGTCTTAACCCGATAACTCCACTAAAAGGTGCTTTTATAATGGTTTTATTTATAAGTGCTTGTGTATAAACCATATCAGCCTTAAAAGCATTCACTTGGTTTAAAGCAATATCGTAGTCACTTTGGTTAATGCCGCTTACATCCAACAATTGTTTGTAACGCTGTGTTGTTTTTTGGGCAAGATCTAATTGTACCCTGGTTTTTGCGAGCTGAGCCTGCAAATCGGCATCGTTTATTTTTGCAAGAACAGCGCCCCGGGCTACAGAACTTCCTTCAGCAATATTAAGGTAGGTTAAGCGACCGCTTACTTCAGGATGAAGTTCTAAATACTCGTTGGCAACCACTGTACCATTCGCTTCGACAATATCTGAAATTGACTGACGCTCAGCAACAATTACATCTACAATAACAGGAGGCGAAATTTTAGGCTTGCCCGCGTTGGCATCTTTCTTTTTACAGGCTAGTAACGAAAAAACAATGATTATGAATATAGCACTATATTTTAGTGCTTTTACAACATACCCCATAAATCTTTTTTAATAATGAAACGGCTGCAAAGATATAAGGAATTAAAGATGCGTAACTCCTAACATGAAACCGTAAAATTTATTGTTTAGACGATTTACTGGCAGCTAAACATGCGTTAAAGGGAAAAGGTATCTGTATTTTATTAAAACTTTTGGATATTCATACCTTCGCTAAAATTTCAACTTGATGGACAACAAAATTAAAGTAGCTATTATAATGGGTAGCCAAAGCGATTTAAAAGTTATGCAGGAAGCTGCCGATGCTTTAAAAATGTTTGAAGTTATTTTTGAAATGACGGTTGTATCTGCACACAGAACCCCTGAGCGGATGCGCACATATGCAATGGACGCAAAAGACAGAGGTATTAAGGTGATAATTGCAGGTGCAGGCGGAGCAGCCCATTTGCCAGGTATGGTGGCAGCATACACTAGCCTACCGGTAATTGGCGTGCCAATAAAGTCATCTAATTCTATTGATGGGTGGGATTCTGTTTTGTCTATTCTGCAAATGCCGGGTGGTGTACCTGTTGCTACAGTTGCACTAAATGGCGCAAAAAACGCCGGAATTTTAGCCACGCAAATTTTAGCCACAAATGACGAAACGCTTTCCGAAAAATTAAAACAATTTAAAAGTAAGATGGAAGAAGACGTAGTTAAGATGGCTGATGGGATGAGAGATTTATAAAAAACCTATCGCTGTTTTGTAAACATTACCGCAGTTAGCGTAAAATTGAAGCCTACATATATATTCCCAGTTTGGCTCTTTTTCACTGCGGGCAATTAACTTCTATTTCTTTGTTATCCTAACCTTTAAATTCTACATTTGCACATTATTAAATAAAAATTTTATGAGCTTAGTTGATCTTATAATGCCAAAGTTGGGTGAGAGTATAATGGAGGCGACCATACTTAAATGGCATAAAAAAGTAGGCGATAAAGTAGCACAAGATGAGACTGTTTTAGACATTGCTACAGATAAAGTAGATAGCGAAGTACCATCAACAGCGGAAGGCATAATTGAGGAAATTTTATTTGCAGAAAATGATGTAGTGCCTATTGGTACGGTGATCGTAAAAATAAGAACCGGCGCAGCAGAAAATACAAACCCAACCCCTGCTCCCACTCCCGCTAAAGTAGAATATGAGGATGCTAAAATTGTTGAAGAGATTCCATATCAACCAACGAATACTAACATAGAAACTGCTTCAAACGGTGTTCGTTTTTATTCTCCGCTCGTTTTAAATATTGCTCAAAGCGAAGGTATCAGCATGACCGATCTTGAAAAGATTCCGGGTACCGGGCAAGATGGAAGGGTAAGTAAAAAAGACATTCTTGCTTTTGTGGCAAACAGAGGAAACGCTGTAGCAAATACACAAGCTGCTCCTGCTGTACAACAAAGCCAACAGGCGGTTGTAATGGCATCTGCACCTACTCCTGTAGCCACTTCTAATAATACTCCAACTGTTTACAGCGGCAATGTAGAAATAATTGAAATGGATAGAATGCGTAAGCTTATATCCAAACACATGACGGACAGTGTAGCTACAAGTGCACATGTAACCAGTTTTGCTGAATGTGACGTTACAAACCTTGTGCAATGGCGGGAAAAAATCAAAAAAGAATTTGAAAAGCGTGAGGGTGAAAAAATAACTTTCACTCCCCTATTTGTGGAGGCGGTTGTAAAATCTCTTAAAAAATATCCGATGCTTAGCAGTTCGGTAGATGGCGATAAAATAATTGTAAAAAAAGATTTGAATATTGGTATGGCAACCGCTTTACCTTCCGGCAACTTAATTGTTCCGGTTATAAAAAATGCAGACCAATTAAACCTTACCGGGCTTTGCAAACAAGTAAATGGTCTTGCCAATGCTGCACGTAGCGGCAAATTAAAGCCAGACGATACAACCGGCGGTACGTTTACATTAACGAACGTTGGAACTTTTGGAAGCATTATGGGAACACCAATTATAAACCAGCCACAGGTTGCTATTATGGCTGTAGGTGCCATTAAAAAAAGACCGATGGTACTGGAGACGCCACAAGGAGATGTAATTGCCATTCGCCACATGATGTATGTTTCATTAAGCTACGATCATCGCATTATTGACGGCGCATTGGGTTCTACTTTTTTAAATGCCGTTTGCAAAGAGCTGGAAAATTTTGACGTGAACAGAAATATTTAATGTGAATGGTGAAAAGTGAATGATCGTACATTATAAAAGCTAAACAAAATGCCGCAGGTTTTAAAACCTGCGGCATTTTGTTGCAAATTCGCAACTGCAAATTGCTAAGTGTTCACTAATAACTTTTAAGCACAGATTTTATAACCGAATCTTTTTGCAGCTGCGAAAGTTTGTAATCATATTTGTACATGCTACTTTCCCAATCACCATAATTTACATTTGGAAAAACAATAAACTTTTTGCCAAATTCACCTGCAAGAATATCCGTATTTTGTTTCCTTTCTTCTTCTGTTTTTTTATCGAACAGTACATTTAAATCTGCAAGATTATCTCCCATCAACAAAACAACTTCATAACGATCCATAACCTGTTGCCGCCTTACCTCTTTGCTTGATGTACCCATTTTTGTATACAAATGAATTTCATCGGCATTTGGTAAACCGAACCGCTGTAAATTTTTTAATGTGCCTGCTCTTTCTTTATCTTCTCTGTTTGTAATATAAAAAACCTGGATGTTTTTTGATGCTACATATTTCAAAAAAGCCGCAGCGCCGGGCATGGTATCTGCAGCAGACTTGTCCGTCCATTCATACCAGGTTGGCGATGTATATTCGGCTCCTTGATAAGCCTGGTGCACTGCATAAGCACTGTTATCTAAAATGGTTTCATCAATATCTGTAATAATAGCTTTTGGCTTCTCCGACACGGAGGTATAACTATCAATCTGAAACCTTGCAATGTTGTAACCCTGTAAACACAATGCTCTGTACTCGGCAGCCCGTTGCTGAAAAATGGATGAGAACAACTTGCCGTTCAAACTTGTATTCTGCGGCAGGGTTTGAATGAGCATAGCAGGAGGTTTAATAGCAATCTCCTTAGTGCTTTTGCAGGAAAATATAAAAAGTACAACTACTATTATACAGTATTTCATTAAACTAGTTTTAATTAAAAAGTAAATGTAGCCGATTTGGATGCTAAAAAACCGAATAAATTTATTTTAAATATTCACAGATATACATCAATATTTAACACTGGTTGTAAATATTTCTAGGCAATTTTACAGCTATGAAAAAAGTATTTATTGCTAGTTATGTAATCCTTTTATTACTCAGCTGTAGTAACACTAAAAACACCCCGGTAATAAAAAATTCCAACAAAGCTGATATTCAAAAATCAAGCGACTTTAAAAATTTGCAACAAAGTGGCGTTGATTTTCTAGCTCAAGGAAACGAACCTTCAAATTGGCGATTAACAATTGATTACGATGATACAGTTCGCTTTACCGCCGATGATGGATTGGCTTTAAAATTTGCTTTCAATCAACTTAAAAAAGATATTAACAGGGAAAGACAATTTTATACAGTAGAATTAAAATCGGGCAACGTTAAAATTGAAATTTATGAGAAGATATGCACCGTAGCAACGATTAGAGAAGTTTTTAAAAGACAAGTCAATGTCACGTTCAACAGCATAACTTATGTTGGTTGCGGAAAGTTCTTAGCTGATAATAACCTGCAGGGGAAGTGGGTTCTGGAAAAAATTGGCACTACATCTATTATACCGAACGAATACAACAAAGTACCAGAAATTAACTTAGACATTATTGAAGGATCAATGTCGGGGAATAACGGCTGCAACAGCATTGGTGGCAAAATTGAAGTACAGGGAAAACGGATACAGTTTGCAAACCTCTTGATGACAAAGATGGCATGCAATAAAAAGAGCATTGACAAAATTATTGCAGGCCAAATAACGGGACAGTTGGTATCTTATTATTTTAAAGATGGTAAACTATTTCTTTATTTGCCTGACGATAGTCTGTTAGTATTTAAAAGAACTTAGGTCAAATACTTTATAATACTTGATTTAATAAATAACTATTTTTAATTACAAAAAACTAAAAAATTATGTTAGAACACTTAATGAATCTCGTAAAACAATATTCCGGCGATGCCATAATAAATAACCTTATGTACCTAATAGCTAAAACGAAGAAGTTATGAGTACTGCTTCGGGGTCAATTATGGATACATTGAAGGGAATGATGGGCGGCGGCGGTGCAGCTAGTGTTTTAAATTTATTTAGTCAGAACAACAATGAAGATGTTACGAACCATCCTGTAACACAAAATGTGTCTTCCAATCTTATAAACACACTCATGAGCAAGTTCGGGTTTGATAGCAACAAAGCCGGCGAAATTGCAAGTTCACTAATACCGATGGTAATGAGTAAACTGGTTAATAAAACGAACGATAGCAGCGATAATAGTTTTGATTTGCAAGGAATCTTTAACAGTCTTAGCGGAAACAAAACAGGTGGAATGGATATCAGCAGCTTAGTATCAAAATTTGGTGGAAATGCACTTGATAAAAACAATGATGGTCAGGTAAATTTAGCTGACTTATCTGCGGCATTCAGTGGGAATAGCGCACAAGCTAATGAGCAAGATACAGCACAAAACGGTGGTGGTATTATGGATTCATTAAAAGGTCTTTTTGGTAAATAGCATGATTGCTTCTTAAAAAAAGGTCAAGCAGAAATGATTTCTGTTTGACCTTTTTTATTTATTCAAATTTGTAACTAATTATAAATGTCAAAATATTTTATCCGGAGCAAAAGAACCTTGACTTGTTACTTATAAATATCTTTTAAGGCGGAGTATTTTACTTTATATTTTATCTAACGTGTGTTTGGTTAATTCACTTTGGGTGTCTCCCGTATTTAAAGTTGTCGATGGTTCAAATAGCATTATTGACACTTCTTCATCCGCAACTGGTCTATGCTCAACTCCCTTGGGAACTATTAAAAATTCATTCTCATTTAATACAACAGTTTTATCTCTCAATTCCATTTTGAAACTTCCTTTAACAACAAAAAATAATTCGTCTTCATTGTCGTGTTTATGCCAGACAAATTCTCCTTTTAGTTTTACAAGTTTAACGTGTTGTCCATTTAATTCTCCCACAATTTTTGGGCTCCAATATTCTGAAAACTGCGAAAGCTTTTGCTCGATATTTACTTTTTCCATTGTTGCTTGATGTTAATTATTAGTTCCATTTCTTCGTAGCATTAAAGTTTTCTTTCAATCACAAGGAAACTATTTCATTTTACGTTATTAATA
>JBBREY010000008.1:0-39231 GCA_038225275.1 Chitinophagales bacterium
GCAATGGCCACTTCTAGTTCAATCCGCTTATCAACTTCTTCCTGCTGCTGTACATTTAAATCACGGTAAGTAATATTAAAACCTTCCAATGCAGCTTTTGCAAGCTCAATGGAAACCTCTTTATACTCTTTCTTAATTTCAAAATATTTCTCGGCTTTTTTAGCCTGGTTCTCTAAGCTTTTAAGCTGGTTGTTTATTTCGAACAACAGATCTTCAATACGTGCAAGATCCTGCTCTGTAGCATCTAACTTTAATTTCGCTTCTTTTTTGCGGGTTTTGTAGATGGTAATTCCGGCAGCCTGCTCAAGCATTTTACGGCGGCTGTTCTCTTTGTCTTTAATAATATCATCGACCATTCCCAACTCAATAATGGCATAACTGTCCGTACTTACACCGGTATCCATAAATAAATTATGAATATCTTTTAAGCGACAAGCCACATCATTTAGCCTATACTCACTCTCGCCACTTTTGTAATATTTCCGGGTAACAGTAACAGTATTAAACTCTGTTGGAAGTAGATTTTTGGTATTTTCAAATGTAAGGCTCACTTCAGCCAAGCCGCTTGCATTGCGGGTTTTACTGCCATTAAAAACAAGACTCTCCAGGTTTTCACTTCTTAGATTGCTTATTTTATGCTCGCCAATAACCCAACGGATACTGTCAATAATATTGCTCTTGCCACAGCCGTTTGGCCCGATAACCCCTGTAATACCTTCGTCAAAATTAAGTACGGTTTTATCCGCAAAACTTTTAAATCCTTTTATTTCTAAACTCTTTAAGCGCACAGTAGCTGGTTTTAAGTAAGGCGACAAACATACATGAATTTGAGGAAAACTAAAAGGGAGTAATTAGGTTAGTATACACATGGAATGCACATAATATCCTACAGAAATATTTTTGAAAATAAAGATGTATAAAATGTTGTACAATAGAACCAATATCCTTAAGCATAAAGCATTAAAGGAGTTCCATCTACAGGATTTGCAATTATTCTTGTATCCACATCAAAAACTTCTTTTATCAATTTTTCAGATAAAATTGCAGATGGTTTACCACTTGCAACCAGTTCGCCTGCTTTTAAAAAAAATAATTTATCTGCATATTGAACTGCTAAATTAACATCGTGCATTACTGCGACAAGTACCGTATTTAACTTCAGCAATTCTTTTGCAAGTTTTAAAAACTCCTGCTGGTAGTTGATGTCAAGATTTGCCAATGGTTCATCCAAAAAAAGAAATCGGTTACCGCTTTCTGGTTTTTCCCATATTTGTGCCAGCACTCTTGCAAATTGGACCCGCTGCTTTTCTCCGCCGCTGAGCGTTAAATAATTTCGTCCTTTCAAATGTTCGATCTGCAGTTTCTCAATGGCTTCGCCACAAATAATTTGATCTTTTTTAATGGGGTTAAAATCGAAATGCGGATATCTGCCCATCATCACAACTTCTTCTACAGATAATGGAAAACTGAGTTCCGGTTGCTGCGTCATTACTGCCCGCACTTTTGCAAGGCCTTCTTTTTTTATGTGTGACAGTTCTTTATTGTCTACGAAAACTTCACCTTTTATAGGCTTTAATTCGCCGCTGAATATTTTTAAAAAGGTAGATTTACCCGAACCGTTAGGTCCGAGGATCATATTAAATTCACAGGGCAAAAAATCAATGCTGATGTTTTTTAGAATTTCTTTTTTGCCAATGCTATAATAAATGCCTTGTGTACTAAGCATAAAACCCTCCTTTTTCCTGCAGAATA
This sequence comes from Chitinophagales bacterium, assembly GCA_038225275.1. Taxonomy (GTDB): domain Bacteria; phylum Bacteroidota; class Bacteroidia; order Chitinophagales; family Chitinophagaceae; genus Ferruginibacter. Next base: position 1,753 of record JBBREY010000008.1, read on the forward strand.
TTGAACTTTTTTAAGAGTAAAATAAAGATGGGAGCACCTACAAAAGAAGTTATAATGCCAATAGGAATTTCTGCCGGAGCTAATAAAAGTCTTGCGCCCATATCGGCAAGTGTAAGTAATACAGCACCTGCTAGCATGGATGCGGGCAATAGTTTTTTATTATCGCTGCCAATAAGTAAACGAAGTACATGCGGCACTATCAGCCCCATAAAACTAATTACACCCACAAAAGCAGTAGCTACAGAAACCATTGCTGTATTCAATATCATCACTCTTCTTTTTAGCCTGTCTGTATCTACGCCTAAATAAGAAGCTTCTTCTTCCCCCAATAGCAATGCATTCAGTTGTTTGGAATATCTTAATGCTATGATGAAAATTATTCCTGCTACGACAGCCGTTATAAAAAACTGCGACCATGTAGCACCTGCAAAAGTTCCAAAGCTCCAGAATGTTATACTTCTTGCTTGTGGATCTCTGGCCAAATAACTCATAAAACCTGTACCGCTTAAACCAATTGCGTTAACTGCAATTCCAATTAAAAGCAATGAAGTTATAGAAACCTTCCGCATATTTTTAGACAGGCTGTAAACTATATAAGTAGCTAAAAGTCCACCAGCAAATGCAAACAATGGTACAAGAAAAGGTCCGGTGATTGCTTTTATATGTGGTGCCAAACTTGCTGAAAGTACAAATACCAAAGATGCACCAAAAGCAGCACCGGCACTTGTTCCTACAAGTCCGGGTTCAACGATGGGATTACGGAAAAGCCCTTGCATCAACACGCCTGAAGCAGAAAGTATAGCACCTGTAACTGCACACAACAAAACCCTTGGTAACCTTATCTGTAAAAAAACGGCTTCGTAAATATTGGCAGGCTTCTCCCCTTTCACAAAATGTGAAAATGCAGAAAACATTTCTGATATTTTAATGGAGACTGCACCAAAAGATACGGCACACAAAAGCATCATAATTAAAATTATTACCAGAGCAGTAAAGAAGAATTTATTTTGATGAAGCATCAGTCGGATGGATTAGGTTCATCAATTTAATAATATTTTCTCCCGTACGTGGACCAAAATAAACAAGATCATTTTCTTCAAAACGAACAATACGTTTGTTTTTACCTGCATTTGTCAATGCTACACCGGGTACATCAGTTATAAATTTTTCCATGCTGCCCATTTGGTCGTAACCATAATCTGTAGCAATAATAATATCTGGATTTGCCTCTGCGATTGCTTCTGCACTTATCTGTCTTGCTCCTTTTGCATCATAGTTTACAACTTTAGCTCCTGCCAATTCAATCATCTTATCTCCTACGCCTTTACGGCCACTCATTACAAAATATACATTGCTGGCTCTGCCAAAATGTATGATCATTACACTCGGAGTGTCTTTTTTATTTTTTGCTTTTAATAAAGTTTTTGCTTTTTCAAAATCAGCATCCATTTTATTGCATAAAGCTATTGCCTTGACATCTTCGCCAAAAAAATTACCAAGGGTTTTAATGAGGATCTTAGCACTATCAAAAGTATTGGCGCCACCAAATTCTTTGATATTTAAGCCTGCTTTTTCAATTTGGGGAAGTACATTTTCAGGGCCAATATCATTGCTGTGAATGACAAGATCAGGAGTCATAGAAATGATACCTTCTGCATTTAATGCACGATGATATCCAACGGTCTTAAGGACTTTTGCACTGTCAGGGTAAGTACTTGAAAGATCTACTGCTACTATGTTGTGGCCTTTGCCCAACGCAAAAACCATCTCGGTTAAATGTTTAGATAAAGAGACAATCCGCATATCTTTTTTGCCATCCGTTTCCCTATTTCCAAATCTGCCGCAGGAACAAATAAAAACGGAAAGCAGTATTACAACGAGTGTTTTTTTCATAATGAAATATTTAAAAAGGCAGCATTGTCAAGTGCTGCCTTTTAGTAATTTGTATTTTAGAAATTGTATTTTAAATTTAAGCCCACATAAGCATTTGCTTTAGACGGTCCGGGAATGTAAGCATCTCCTGAATTTTTACTCAATGGGGTTGTCAGCTGGTTTACGAAAACTTTTATGGCATAATGTGTTTCTGTAATATTGTTTACACCTACATAAAAATCCACATCAAAATGTTTAGATAAAGTTTGCTGAACACCAATTTTACTGTTCCAAAGAGAATAACTATCTGTGTAAAATTCCTCGGTAGAAACAATTGACATTTTATCTCTGTATGCATAAGTAACATTCCCGTATATGCCATACTTAAACATAAAATCTAATCCCACGTTTGCAGTAAACTTTGGTACGCCGGCTACAGGATGACCACTGTAATCTATAACAGAATCTTTTGTATTGTTTGCTACAGCCTGGTGAAATTTAAAGTCTTTGTATTTAAAATCTGAATAGGTTGCGTTTGCAAAAAGTTTCAATGATCTTAAGGTTGCAGTTGGAGATTGATAAACTGTATATTTTAGCAATCCTTCCAGACCATTGTGCTTTTGAGTACCACCATTTGCAGTAATTGTATAACGCGTAACACCCGAAACATCGTTTGGATTCTTAACCGCAATGGCTGTCATTTTATTAGTAAAAGTGGTATTAAAAGCACTTAGCTCATAAGATAATTTATCATTCATTAATGCTCCTTTAGAACCAACTTCGTACTGCACAGCTTTTTCTGGTTTCAATTCATTTACCACTTTTCCAATTGTAGGATTTGTACCAACAGCAGGAATTGTTACAAAAAAGTTTGCACTTACAGGTGCTTTAAAGCCCGTACTGTAAGATGCATAAATCGATATTTTTTTATTGAACAATTTATTAATTGCAAAGTGTGGTGATACTAGGTTTTTGTAACTCGTATCAAAAGTGGCAGGTTTTGTAACTGTTGCCGGGTTAAGTCTGTCTTCCAAATGTATCTTCATATTACTTGTACCCACGCCAGCAGTTAGGGAAAAATCTTTTGGTAAAGACAATGTCCATTCAGTAAAAAAAGAACTTGTGCTGTTTACAGTTGCTGCGTTGCCGGTAGTTGCATTAATAATCCAATAAGGTTCACCAAAGCTCCACACAGCAGGCGTTGCATCAAATGGGCTTGCTTTCATATTGTATCCAATAGTCGAAGCATGTTGCCTTTGCATTTCCAATCCTGTAATACCACTTAAGCCTATATTTTCTGATAAAGAAAACTTGGTATTAAACGTAGAACGGGTACCGTAGTTTAAAGAAAGTTTATCCGTCCAGCCTGCGGCAGAACTCGCATCGTTTACAAGACCTGTACCAAAGGCAGTTGTAAAATTTGAGAGCCAGTTATTGAATGAATAATTATGTCCAACACCTGCTCTGTAACTCAACAGTTTACTATGCCCATTTCTTTTTACATACTCAATATTTCCTGTATCACTTTTAGCATCAAACTGAGCAATTGTTTGTTCCCCACCTCTTTCATCGTAACTGTTTGTAAAACCTAAGTACGCAGAAATAGTTTGTCTTAAAGAAGGATTTGATTCTGTAATAATATTTACAAAATCTTTTTTAGACTCATTGTGAATAAAATATCCGTTGGATTTTTGATTACCATAATTTACAAGCAATGATGAATGTGCACCTGCTGTTTGAAACTGTGTTGTGTAGCGTTGTAATCCATAATCTCCAATTAATGCTTCTTGACTTAGGGAGGTTTTACCTGCCTCGGGTTTTAAAGTATTTAAATTAACTGCACCTGCTATGGCAAGACCATAAATAGAGCCCGCCGGCCCTTTGCTCACTTCAACATTACCAATAGATCCAAAATCCAAATCATCCATCACGGTAATACCTTCTGCATCTGTAACAGGAATACCATTTAGATAAACTTTGTACCCTTGCCCATCAAAGTTGCTGCTTGCACCTCTTGTGCCTCTTGCGCCATTTCCGTAGCCTCTAATGTTGAAGGACTGTCCTGCGCTTACTGTTCTTCTTTCAAAACTTACCCCTGGTACATTTACATTTATCACATCATCAAAAAACAATCCCGTACTGCGTTTTAATTCTGTCTGGGTAAGTTTTGTTATAGACGCTGGCTGCAATAAAATTGATTTATCAATGCTGGATGTGGCAGTTATTTCTACCTCATTCAAATTATTGTTGGAAGATGTGAGTGGTATATCAATTGCTCCATCACAATTTTTTATTGTTTTTGTAACTGAAGTGTAGCCAATATAACTAACAAAAAATATTTTGTTTTTATTGCAGTCAACCATAAACTCACCGTTGCTATCAGTTGTTGTTCCTCCTTTGCCTGCAAATTTAATTGTGGCTCCTGAAAGAGGTTTATTATTTGCGGCATCAAAAATTCTGCCTTTAATTTTTTGGGCAGAAACTGCCTTGCACAAAAATGCTGTTATTATCAAGAGTATAACGCTAGGTTTCATTTATATATAAAATTGATTGTTAGAAGGCGAAATAAATCGCAATAAAAGTGGCCCATTTTACTTAAGTGAATAAGCAAAACTTAAAAAATAAAGTAAATAACTAAGACATCGATGGCGGCTTAAAAGCGATGCTCGCAAAGCCAAATTCAATGTTTGAAGCAGCAGATGAATAATTTACAACAGAACCTATGAATCGTTGTGAATTCAATGCAGAAATCAAAATATAGGGAGAGATTACGTTTTCAAAAGTGTTCTTGGCTTTTTTATCTGTACCAGAATTGTTCTTGGTTACCAGGTTATAGTTATCGATAAGTTCTTTTTCCTTTTCATCATTAATACAGTAGACGTATGTTTTGTCATTTATCAATTTAGTTTTTACTAGGTCATACATGTTCCCGTTAAAAAAGAATTCCTTTCCCTCTTCTTCCCAAGAAATGTTTTTATTATTAGTAGTGTAATCAATTACTGTCAATGTATTTTCATCAATACTTTGATAAAGAAATTTTCTGATGTATTCTTTCCGCTGCTCCTGCGCTTGGTGCGCCACTACGTAGTAACCAATTTGGCTAAAAGCCATAATTGCCAATATTGATATAGTATAAAATTTTTTCAGCTAGTAAGATTTGTTGGCAAATGTATTAATAAGCATTTGTTTAAATGCTGCAATTATCTCTACATTTTTCAGAGATATTAAACTAAAATAAAATTAAAAAAAAATGAATGGGTATTGTTTTTAATATATTTTAACATTATGTTTGTATACGAAGTTTTTGTAATGCTTCAATCCGTCCACCATCCTGTATAATTTCTGACAGAAATTCTTTCTCCTTTAATTAAAAAATTTGAGCGCCATTAACGTGGTGAGCTAACTATTATACACACCAAAACTATACAAATGAAAAGAATTTGCCTTTCCATCTGGATATTACTATTTGCTATTGCAACAAAAAGCCAGAATCCCAAATTATTAAAAGATATTTATCCCGGTGCCAGCGGGGCAGGTATCCAGGAAATTGTAAAAACAAGTAATTATACTTTTTTTAATGCACTTGATGGATCTAGCCCCGATAGAGGATTGTATCGCACAGACGGCACAACGGGTGGAACAGTAAAATTAAATCTTGATTACAGATTAGTAACACCGGGTTTCGTTAGTACTAAAGCGGAAAAACTCACAGCATTGGGCAATAAAATTGTTTTTGCCGGAGATAATTTCACAAACTACGGAGAGATATGGTCAAGCGATGGCACCCAAGCTGGAACAATAGCAATAGAGCGTTTTCAACCAACAACGCCTAACAAGATACCTGTTGTAGAATTAGCTGCCATGGGCACAAATGTATACTATAGTGTTGTTGACAACAGTAATCATGCACTGCTAAAAAAGACAGATGGTACATTAGCAGGCACCTCGTTGGTATTTGACTTTAATACAATTTTTACATCAGCACCCGAAGTGGTTTCTTTTAAAGAAGTTAATAATGTCCTGTATTTTATTGTATATGATGCAGGGGGAACCGGCGATGATCATTTATGGAGGAGTGATGGAACGACAGCTGGCACATATGAAATAAAAGATTTTGGTAGTTCGCAAGCAGTGTCAAGCAGGCTAATGGTTGCAGGTAATGACTTTTACATTCTGCTTGTAGCGACAGGTGTTGGCGATGTATTATGGAAAAGTAATGGAACAAGTGCAGGTACAATCGCTATAAAAACTATAAATACATCTTCAAACCAATTAAATAATGCTCCTCAAAATAGTGCCATCGGCAGCACATTATATTTTGCCGCTAATGACAATATTAATGGTAAAGAATTATGGAAAACCGATGGTACCAGTGCCGGAACCGTGATGATCAGTGACATAAACCTAGGAGCTGCTAGTTCAAATCCAAACTCATTTTCAGTCTTAAATAATACACTATATTTTTCAGCTACCACTGTAAATGAAGGCTCTGAACTTTGGAAATATGATGGTACAACTCTAGCATTGGTAAAAGATATTAACCCAGGGAGTGCCTCGAGTTCTCCAGGATCCTTTGTATTATCAAACAACGCTATAATAATGAGGGCTACCACGCCAACATCAGGTGCTGAACTGTGGATCACTGATGGAACTAGTGCAAATACACTACAGGTTGCTGATATTAATCCCGGCGTAGGAAATGGTAATCCAAGTTCAATGACTCCTGGCAATACTGTTTATTTTTCTGCAGATAATGGTGTTAATGGTAGAGAGATATTTAAATATGAAAACAATGGAGATGCTATAGTAAGTAACCGTAGTTTTTATGTAAATGACAATAGCACTACAGGAGATGTGTTCACAACTTCTGTAGGCAGTAATTCCAACAATGGCTCAAAGGCATTTCCTTTTGCCACACTTGATTATGCATATGGCATTGCCCAGGCCGGTGATACTATTTATTTAGATGCAGGTACATATAATCTTGGTGGGTTAACCTATACATTTCCAAAAAAGATGACATTCCGTGGGACTAACTATCAAATTTCACCTAACGACCCCACTAATAAATTGTTACTAAACACTGCTCGTAACGCCGAAAGTTTTTTTACAAACGGTAAAATGGTGATTGCAAGTAGTGACCTATCTATGGAAGGGCTTACTTGGGATGTTGGAAATAGAACAGGGGTTGAATTAACGAATACAGCAGCCACTAACAATGACTTTGGTAACTTCCTTTTTTCAAAAAATATTTATAGAATTACAAACACAACAAGGAATATAAATTCCTTTTCAATAACGGGTAAGTTTGTAACATCCCCTGCTATGCCTGTTACTTCGGGTTTTACAATCGATGATAATCGTTTTGAAAAAAGCGGTGATACGTTAGGTATTACACTAAATTTTAATTTTGTAAAAAACTTAGCTGTATCAAACAATTCCTTTATTGTAACTGCACCAGGGGTAAGAGCGCAGCAAGCATTAAATATAGGAGGTTCCGGTTTTACAGACGGAGTAACATTTACAAATAACTTGGCAACGGAGGCTTCGACTGTTGTTGGTGGAACGAGGATTGCTACTGCAGTTATAACTGGCAATAAAATGTTCAACGTTAATAATGCTTTCGCAAATATTAATAATATATCTCAATCTACTAATATTGAATTTAGCAATAATGAGTTGACTAATGAATTGGGAACGCCATTCCTATTGTATACTCGAAACGGCACTTCACTTTCCGGTACTTCAAACATTTTTAGAGTTGAAAACAATACAATCACAGGCGCTTCGTTAGCTGGCTTCAACTCATTGTTTAGTACAGCCAACTTTACTGTTAATAACACAGTTCTCAATTCTTCAATCATTATAAGAGGCAATAAAATAAATTATTCAGGTGATTTCAGTGCAATGGACAGACAAACTTTCAGACCAATAACAGTGCGGGGTAATTTAAAGAATGCTACTTTGGAGAACAACGAAATAATGTTGAGTAACTCAGGCACTTTAGGAGCATTTAACCCCGCAATTCTATTACCAGAAAATCCTGCAATAACAATAGGCGTTGATAATGGTAGCGCGGCGTTCATGACGGCTGATGCTATTGTAAATATTTTAAATAACAAAATACAGGGCTATAAGCAATCTGTTGTGTTTTACGACGTTTCATCAACAGGTCGTGATGCCTTTACAGGTTATGGAAATATTCCAGCAGGTGCAATAGTAAATATCAACAACAACTCCTTTACCGCCGATTCTATTTCTATTAACAATGGAACAATCGGAGAAAGTGTAAATGCAAATTGCAATTGGTATGGTTCAGCCGCAGTACAGGACTTTATCAATAAGATTAGTTTATCGTCGGTTGACGTCGCCCAATGGCTAACCAATGGGACGGATAATGATGCTGCAACAGGCTTCCAGCCGGTTGCGGGTGCTTGCGATGGAACTCCTACATTAATTACATTAAATGGCTATACCAATGTAACATGTAATGGTGCGGCAAATGGAACCATTAATATTACTGCATCAAACGGTAAGGCACCGTTTGCTTATACATGGTCAAAAGATGGTGATGCTGGTTTCGTATCACATCTTGAAGATCCAAATAATTTTGGCCCAGGTACTTATCATCTTGCCGTTGTAGATGGAAACGGTTCAAATATCTATGTCACTTCAGCTGCGGCCGATGGCCCTGGCACTGTTGATGTAACTATTTCAGAGCCGGATATTTTAACAGCATCCGCAACAGGTACCAATAATATTTGCTTCGGAAATACAAACGGTACAGCTACGGTAACTCCTGGTGGTGGAACTGCTCCTTATACATACAATTGGAGTAATAGTACCACCACACAAAGCATTTCGGGGTTATCAGCGGGCATATACAACTTAACTGTTACCGATGCAAAGGGCTGTACTGCTTCTTCAAGTTATGAAGTAACACAACCAAATAGGTTAACTGCAAATGCAATGGGGGCTAATGTAAGTTGCTTTTCTGGTACTAATGGTACAGCAACTGTATCTGTAAGTGGTGGAACAACATCTTATTCATATTTGTGGAGTAATGGTGCAACCACACAAAGCATTTCCGGATTATCAGCGGGTATATATAACGTAACTGTTACTGATGCAAATGGATGTACAGCCAATTCAAGTTATGAAGTAACACAACCAAATATGTTAACTGCAAATGCGACAGGTACCAGTGTAAGTTGCTTTAGTGGTACTAATGGAACTGCAAGTGTTACAGCAAGTGGCGGAACTACAGATTATTCCTACTTATGGAGTAATGGCGCAACTTCCCAATTTCTCAGTAATCTTGGGGCAGGTATTTATTTAGTAACTGTTACTGATGCCAATGGTTGTACTGCTAATTCTAGTTATGAAGTAACACAACCCTTATTACTAACTGCAGCAGCAAATGGCACAAACGTAAGTTGCTTTGGAGGTAGCAATGGTAGCGCAACTGTAATTCCGTATGGCGGCACTTCTCGTTATGCGTATAGTTGGAGTAATGGAGAAACCACCCCAAATATTAGTAATCTTGTTGCAGGAAATTATACTGTCTCTGCAACTGATGCAAAAGGTTGCACAACACAAGCTAGTTATGTAGTAACACAACCGCCTTTGCTTACGATTTCAATAATAGGTACAACAGCATCGTGCAATGGTAGTGCAACAGCAACGCTTACAGGAGGAACAATCCCTTATAGTTATGTGTGGAGCAATGGAGCAACGACACATTCAATAAATAGTGTTCCTGCAGGCACATATACACTTAATGTAACAGATGCGAATGGTTGTACCGTAAGTGGTAGTTATATAATTAAAGGTGGTAATGCAATTAACCCAACCACACAATTGGTTCAGGTAAGTTGCTTTGGATTATCAAATGGTAGTATCACTGTAACAAGTGCAGGAGGAACAGCACCTCGAACTTATAACCTAAATGGTTCTCCATTCCAGACAGGCAATGTGTTTAATAATCTTGCTGCGGGAACCTACATTGTTGGTGTTAAAGATGCAAATGGCTGTGCGGATTTTGTTACAAGAACGATTACCCAACCAGCTATACTTACTATAGTGCTCGACAGCTTAAGAAAACCTTGTGGCGGTGTAAATAACGGAAGAATTTACATTAGTGTAATTGGAGGTAGTGGCGGTAAAACATATAGCTGGACCGGACCAAATGGATATACTTCTACAGTTCAGGATCCTAATAACATTTCTGCTGGCAATTATTCGGTTTTAGTTACAGATGTAAACGGATGCACGGCTAGTCTAAATGTAACGCTTAACGAATGGCCTCCAATCACGATTAACGAAGTCATCACTAATATTTCGTGCAAAGGCGGCACAAATGGCGCCATTAATATTACAGCAGGTGGCGGAACAGGAAGTGGGTTTACTTATAGCTGGACTGGTACCGTAATTTCGGCAAACGAAGATTTGATTAACCTAGCCAAAGGAACAAATTACAAAGTGACAGTTACTGATATTGGAAGCGGTTGTTCAGTAATAAAAACCTACGCCATTACAGAACCTGCTACCAACCTTGCAATATCAACAAGTAGAACAAATGTTATTGACTGTAATACCCAAGGCACAATTACCATAGCAGGCAGTGGTGGTACACCAAATTATCAATACAGCTTAAATGGAGTTAACTATTTTTCAACTGGAGTTTTCACAGGTTTATCTGCTGGCAATTATACAGCTTGGATAAAAGATGCAAACGGCTGTACAAAATCGTCTGCAATACTAACTATTACTGATGCGGGTGGAGATGCATACGAAAATAATAACAGCAAAACTAAAGCAGCAGCCATAACTTTTGGAAGTTCAATTTCTGCAAGAATTGCTGTGAGTACTGATGTGGCAGACTGGTTTAAATTTACTACACCTGCTAGTGGTATAAATTACAATGTCACACTCAATCATCCGTCTATTAATTACAACTTTAATTTGTATTCTTCAAACAGTACTGTAGCTACTATACCTACAAGTATTATTACCGGACTTAAACAATATCTACTTTCACCGAATACTGTTTATTATATTCAAATAACAGGTGGCCTATCATTTAATTGCTACAGTCTACTTGTAAATGCATCTACATCGTTGGCAATCAACTCAAGTAATGCTCAATTAGAAAAGGCAGCTGATAAAATTATATACAAAATTTCGGCGACAACATTCCCTAACCCGCATCAAGGTTCTTTCAATTTAAAAATTTCGTGTTCTCTAAAGAATGAGGCAGTCATTGAACTATTTAATTCGCAGGGTCAAAAAATTAGTGAAAGAAAAATTCTTGTTCTTAAAGGTGATAATCTAGTTTCATACAAAGGGATAAAACCCGGAATATTGGTTTATAAAATAAACATTGACAACAAGATTGTGACAGGGAAAATTGTAGGTTTTTAATAACTGTATAGAGTTCATCACAATACCCGGCTGTAAAACAGTCGGGTATTTTTTATGATTCTTTAATAATAACTGCTACTTCTTAATTTTGAAATTGCAGGATAGCTAAATTACTGCAAAGGCAGCTGCCAATTTTTTACGAGAATTTATTCTATACTGAAGATGTTATTTCTGCACCCTTACCTGCATTGCAAATTCATAAGTATCCAATGCAATGAATGTAATTTTCTCTTCATCTACAAAGTTGAAATAATAGATCAATTTTTCTTTGGTGAAGCGTTGGCTCCAAAATTTTTCCCTGGTTGCTGTAAACGAATCTTTGTCATCTGTAATAATTTCCATCCCTAACTTTCTGTAAAATTGTTCCTGCCTTTTACGAGTGCTTTCGTTATCAATATACACAGCACCTAAAACAATTTCCCCGCTAGGGTTTAGTAATTTATAAGCATCTGAAAAAATTTGTTGGAAACGTGGGTTAACGTCTAAGTTTAATTTTCTTTTATCTTCTGTATATGTAGCAAAAGAAAAATCATTCGGATAGAAATTTCCCGCAGTAAACCATGTTGTCATTACGATATCGTACTTTTCTGTAAGGGTATCAAGTTGGTTAGCTTCTAAAAAACTAACTTTTGTTTTATTACCAATGTGTAAACTTTCGATGAGTTTATTTGAAATAGAAAGACAGGCATCTGCATTGTCAATGCCGTGATATAAACCAATACAATCCCATATCTCAGATATACCACATAAATGTTTTACAACTCTCCCATCGCCTACTCCAATATCTAAAATCGTTAAGGGTCTTTTAAATTTAGAATGAAGATTCGTAATTACTTTTTTTAATTCAATAAATTCTGACCATTGGGTCTGCAACTGCTCTTCAGGAATAAAATTTTCGTCGAAGGATTTTTCAACTGATTGCTCTGTGTCGTAGATGCTCATTGCTTAACTTTTTAATTATTCCTGTTATCAGAAAATTTTTAATTTAAAATCTAATGTTTCCGGTCATTACTATTTATTTATAATACCACTCGCCAACACCATTATTAATCCTACAACGTATGGTGTTTGCATGGGCTCATTAAAAAATACTACCAAATATATTGCAGAAATTACCGGCGTTAAAAATCCGAAAGGCGCCAGGTATGAAGCATTGGCCAAACGCAAGCCTTTTACCCATAAAATATAAGAGATGCCATTTACAAAAATACCATTTACCAATATTGGTAAAATATTTTGAGTTGTTGGCATTTTAAAGGAAGAAAACGAAAGCATAGAAATGAATGCAGCTATACAGCCCGTTACAAAGTAAATGCTATTTAGTTTGTATGGTTCTATTGCTATTTTCTTACTTAGAACAGAAAATAACGCAACACAAAATGCAGCTGCTAAAACAATGATATCTATTTTTATATTTTCAAAATGAAGAGATGTAAAATCGCCTTTTGTCAGCACAACAAATACACCCCCAAGTCCAACCAATAATGAAAGCCATCTTCTGACGTTTATTTTTTCTTTTAAGTAAAATATAGAAATAATTACCATCATTATCGGCCAACTATATTGCAGCACTAAAACCTCTAATCCTCTTGCAGATGCATAACCAAAATATAATAAAATGTAACAGAGGTAAGTGCCAATAAAACCATTTGCAATGGCAAATAATATTTGTCCCTTGCCTGTTTTAGGAGCAGCCATTTTATCGTTGTTAATTACTGTTGCAATTATTAACGTCAACATAGATACAGTACCTGACCAAAATAAAAACTGATGATTGTCTAAACCCTTTTGCCCCGTTTTAGATACAACAGGAATGAGTGCCCAAAAAAATACACAGGCTAAAATGTAAAGCAATGCTTTCTTTTTATTTTCGGGTATAACTTCTTCCATAAAAAACTTGTTCAAAATAAAAGTGGTCAGTTTTCCTTAGAAAACTAACCACTTCAATTTGTTTTCTTTGAATTTAAAATTTCACAGTAAGTGTAGCATTAAAAGTAGTACCCAATTGGCTGAATTGAGAACCATTGTACCCAAGTATTCGGTATCTGCCACTAAACTCTAAAAAACCTTCCAATAGGCTTTTATCTGCCGGGTTTGCGAGAGTCGCTTTAGCTGCAGCATAATTTGCGTCCGTCGAATTACCTGTTAATTCTAGTGTCCATTTTGGCAAAATATTAAACAAATTATTGGCCGTTACATTTAAAGCAACTTTGCTGTTAAAATTGTAGCCGATATTTAAATCTGTTACTATTGCAGTTTTAAATACTTGTTTAATATTGTTCATTATATCACCACCATTATCCAGGTCTTGAAATTTAGTTGGCCCAAACAATGTGTTGTTTAAATTAAAATTAAACTTCTCAACATTGTAATCAAAGCCCAATATCGCTTTGTATTTAGGGCGACTTTCTGTTAACAACGATTTGATTTGAACATTTAAAATAGAGGAGCCCGCATCGGCAATTGCTTTTGGTGTGACAGGTGTTCCTATTATTTCATTTTTAAGCGTATAGTTGCCTGCTAAGTTAACTGCCAGTTTTCCTTTACCTAACGTTATGTTTTTGTAATTAGCAACAAAATCTAAACCGGATGTTCTTGTTTTAATACCATTAATAAAAAATTGAACGCTGGCTAAATCAAAATTCCCAGCGCCAACTGCAGTGCCTTTTAATATTCTACCTAGCTCCGTAACCGGTGTTGCCAATTTACGGTCTTCGGTAGTAATGGATGAGCTGTACACTATTCGATCTTTAATATCGATCGTGTAATAATCCAATGTGATGCTCAAATTTTTTGCAGGTTTTACGCCCAACCCAAGTGTGAAGTTTGTAGATTTTTCGGCAGTCAATTTTGGTACGCCCAATGCAAATGCCTCTTTGCTGCCATTGTTAAATAAACCAGATGTTTGGATCGTACCACCCGAAAAAGATGCCTGTGTTGATTGTGTATATATCTGGTGCAACGTTGGAGCTCTAAAGCCAGTTGATACAGAACCTCTAATAGTGACTTTATCATCTAGAAATTTATATCGGGATGAAACTTTATAAACAAATGTATTTCCAAAATCACTATATCGTTCTCCTCTTACAGTAGCATTTATTAAAAAATCTTCTGTAACATCTGCACTAACATCAAAATAACCGCCAAGGTTAAAACGGCTGTTTGCTCTTGCATTTACTAGATCAATACCGGGAAAAGAATTGGCACCTTCACCTTTATAGGAAGCAGTATCACCTGCAAATATTTTATATGTTTCTGTTCTTACTTCTGTACCGAAGCCAATTGCTACATTATCTGTTACACTTTTAGAGATATCTATGTTGCCAATGGTATTACTAAAACTAAAACCACCGGGTTTAAAACTTGTAGGACTTTTTGCACCAAACCCGCGGTTTACAGTATTATTGACTGAGTAAATTTGTTGATTACCGCCTACCGTTAAACTTACATCATGTTTCCAACCATTGGTCTCGTTTTTAAAACCTATTGTACCATTGTAATCTTTTAAATCACCTTCAAAAGATGGTTCGTAACCAAGATATCCTTCGTATAAGGGGTCAGTACCACCTGTATAATTTGGTGCTCCCGGTACCCGGGTATGCAATAAGCCTGCATCTGTACGCCAATATGGAACCCGATAATTTGCGTTGCTTAACACTTTTTTTACCACAAAGGCTGCATTTGCATAAAGTAGTCCTTTTTCGCCTGTTTCAATACCAGTGTTAACTAAAAATTTTGCAGTAGTTGTTGTACCTGTACCGTTTTTATTATTGCCAGTTGGGTATTTTGCTAAGAAAGATCTTATTGCAGCATCGGTACCGGGGTCTCCACCAAATGTGGCAATTTCCGTTGGTATATCAATAATACCAGAACGAATCGCATTGTTCTGCTGGCTCAAAGCTGCAGTATAATTTACAAAACCCCTTGTGCCTAAATTGCTTCCGCTGTTGAATGATAATCCATAAGTGCCACCATCACCTTTACCTGTTACGCCTCCCGTCAAGTTTACAGAACTGTATTGGTATTTATCTTTTAAAATCACGTTCATTACGCCCGCTATCGCATCGCTGCCATATTGCGCTGATGCACCATCCCGTAGAATTTCTACATTTTTTATCGCATCAACGGGTATAGCAGAAAGATCTGATCCTGTTTCGCCACGACCTGGCGAAAATTGAACATATAATAGTGAACTTAGGTTTTTACGTTTGCCGTTTACTAAAATCAACGTTCTGCTTGGGCCGAGGTTTCTAATTTCGTACGGGTCTAATAAGGTAGAGGCATCATTTACAGGCGTATTTACAGTGTTGAACGATGGCACTCTATATTGTAGTGCTTTATCAAAACTCTGTTGTCCCGTACTTTTTAAAGTTGCCGCATCCACATTGTCAACAGGTAAGGGAGTGTTGATTGATGAGCGAGGTTGAGAACGGGTACCAACCACAACAATATCAACTAATTTATCTGTGCTTACATTTAAAGTAACATCTACAGTTTTCATTTCATCAGCTACTAAAATTACAGTTGATGTATTTGTAACGTATCCCGTATTGGAAAAACTTACTTTGTAAGTGCCCGGTGCCAAATTCAGTTTGTAACTACCATTCGCATCTGTAGTTGTACCCTTATTGCCGGGAGACGTTGTTATACTAACACCTTTTATAGCTCCCTCGGAAGTCGTCACCGTTCCACTAATGCCTGACTGAGCATATAAATTATTTGAAAATAATCCTGCAAATAGGATAAGCAAAATGTTTGTAATGTTTTTCATGTTTTCTCTTTAAGTTAGTTATAAGGTTTTACTAAATATATAAAAAATTAAGCTGAAACCAATACTTTTAGAGAAATCAAATATAAACTATTGTATTATATTTTAATTAATGTAATAAAATGTGTAGTTATTTTATGTTGCTATTATATTTTTTGCAAACTTTTTAATACTTATAAAATTATATAGCCAAGATAATTGAATACGGTAATCAGGCAATTAGTTTGCGGATAGCCACGCTAGCTGCAACTGCACCAAATATTGCAGGCATGTATGAGATGGTGCCATAAGCAGATTTTTTATAATTGCTCCCATCCGTTAAAATTAGACTTTCTTTCTTCGGTAGTTCAGGCGAAAAAACACATTCTATGCCCCTTTTTATTTGATGATTTACATGAAGCATTTTCCTAATCTGTTGTGCGAAAACACAATTATAGGTTTTAGAAATGTCATCAATAAAAATGTTTGTCGGATCCATCTTCCCTCCCGCACCCATGCTGCTTACAAGAGGAATGTTTTGATGAAAAGCAGCAACCATAAAAGTTATTTTAGGAGTTATGCTGTCTATTGCATCAATTATATAATCAATTTTATCGTGTAAATATTCTGCAACTGTTTCCGGCGTTATGAAGGTTTTTACAACATTTACAATGAGTTCTGGGTTTA
This sequence comes from Chitinophagales bacterium, assembly GCA_038225275.1. Lineage (GTDB taxonomy): Bacteria > Bacteroidota > Bacteroidia > Chitinophagales > Chitinophagaceae > Ferruginibacter. Next base: position 18,482 of record JBBREY010000008.1, read on the forward strand.
TTTCCTTCAACCTTTTTTGCAGAATATCTGCCTTGAACAAGCCATGGTTTGTGGCAAGTGCAACAAGTTGCCTGTTGCGATTAGTTGGCTCAACAACATCGCCATCTATAATTGTTATCTCTCCTACTCCACTTCTTACAACAAATTCTGCCGCAAAAGAACCAACACCACCAAGGCCTAGAATCATAACGTGGCTATCAGCTAGTTTTTTTAAAGCTGTCTGTCCAATTAATAATTCAGTTCTATTTAACCAAGATAAATCTGTTGTCATAATTTAATAAAGCTGTCGCCAAATATTGTGGTGGCGTTTTTTTCAATTTGTGATTGTAATTCTAAAGATTTAATTTGTAAAAGGGTAGCGGCAGCATCATATATCTCTTCAATTGAAACACTGCCGTCATCGGTTTCAAGAAAAAGATTTTCAAGTCTAACCACTTTTAATATTTCTCCTTTGGATGTGTACAAAATACTTTTTCCGAAAGATAAAAAAAATCCTTTGCTCACCAATTGCCGGGCAATTACTTCGTTTCTATTAAAGCCATGAAATATGACAGGCACCTTGTTATTATACAAGTTGAGCATTTTGTCAACCTCCTCAAACGATTTTACACAGTGTATAACAAGGGGCTTCTTAATCTTATTTGCTAAAACAATGTGTGCAGCAAATACTTCTTGCTGCAATGTGAAATCTGTTTTACAAACCTTGTCTAAACCACACTCACCAACCGCAGCAACAGCATTCCTAACGACATTACTTTCTAATGATACCATTTCTTGTTTCCATGAGAGCTCATCTAAATAATATGGATGAAGTCCCAAGGAATAATAATTTTCGTCATTTACGCCATCAAAATCGTCGTATAAATTAAAAATTTCAATATTCTTCTTATTGCCTGTTTGTTGATGGCTGTGTATATCGATAAACAAATCAAAAGGTTTGGTGCGCTAAAATACAGCGCAGTTTTTTTAAATATATATTTAAAATAAAAAAGGCAATCTCCATTTGTAAAGAGATTGCCTTTTCCAACTATAAAAAACAACTTTAATTTTTAATCAAAGATTTAGTTTGCACTTTTCCGGTACCATCATCATAACGTACCATATAAAGACCGCTGTTTAAATTACCAATGTTTATTTGAGTTTGCTGTGTGCTTGGCATTGCCATTTTTTGCAAAATAATTTTACCATCGGCGCTGTATAAAGTAAACATTGCTTTTTCTGTTACTTTGTTGTGTTGAATGGTAACCTGCTCAAAAGCTGGTTGTGGGTACACCTGCAAATTATTAAGCACAGTTTCTTTATTATACAATTTTATTATGGCGGAGTATTTAATTTTTCCGTCAAAATCTACATTTTTTACACGGAAATAAACTGTACCCGAAATCTTGTCATTGTAATTTAGACTGTAAACTGTTTTTCCTGTAGCGGCTACATAACCAATATTTTGAAACCCTACACCATTATTACTTGTTTCTACATAATAACCTTGAACATTTACTTCGTGCCCAACGTTCCATAAAAGTTTTGTAGAACCATCATCCATTCGTCTGGCAACAAATCCTTCAAAAGTTACAGGTAACGGACCTCCTTGCACTGCAACTGATAGATCATCAAACAAAACACGGTCATTTGCAGTACCGGGCTTAACCCTAAAAGTAAATTCGTATCTAATTTGTTGGCCTGCTACCAAATCTTGGTCTGTTAACCTCAAACACAATTTGCCTGATGTACTTGGCAAAGCGGTATAAACGGGGCCATTTGCTGTTGTTGCCAAAATTTCTAATGGAGGGTTGGCCGCAGCAGTAATTATCCTAATTCTGTATTCAGTGCCTGCTGGTGCTTCATATTTAAAGCCGATGGTGGTCTGACCGGTTTCAGCTAAAACATAAACTGGTGAAATCAAACTTCCTGTCCTTCCATTCAATCCACTATTTTCTATTTCAGCTCCCAAAGTTGGGTTCCAATTAAACGCTACATCGTTCGCATCTGAATAAATACTCGGAGAACTAAATCCTTCATCAGTTGTATTAAAATTTCTAAATACAGTACAACCAGTAATATTTGTTGAGGTTGTTGGGTATTGGGCAAAAGCGCCAATAAAGATTAAGCATGTAAATGCTGAGAGTAAAAACTTTTTCATGATTTTTAAATTTTTTGTTAGGTAAGATTTTTAAAAAAGTTTTCTATAAGACGGAACGGACGGGAGGAATTTGACGGAGGATAAACGGATAAAAAAACTGTTCAATTATGATGCCGTCCTCAAAAAATGTATACATATTTTATAATTCGACATTAATCGAACGATAAAGGGATTGTGATTTTTTTAAAAAAAGTTTCATGTAAAAGACAAGATTTACAAAATAATGTACAACTAAATATTCTGCGGTATAAAGTCCTCAATACTGTGTACTTATATACACATTCAACGTGAGTCTTGTTAAATAAAACCCAATTAGTATGAGTATTTATGATTGTTGGAAAGTCAATGTATTTTTAGTGCTAAATAAATATAGATGAAATTATTATTATTGCCAGTTCTCGTATTCGGTTCGCTTACTAGCAGAAGCCAGCCTAAAATGACCACACAGGCTATCATTTCTACAACTACAAATATTGTAGCCCCAGATGATGAAGATGTAACTCAAATACAAAACTCAGGAGGCGGAGGATTTAATTTTAGAAATTTTGGTGATGGTGAAACAAAGAGTACTACATACATAAAAAATGATCTGGTAAAAACAAATTATAAGTCAGAATCTTTTAGAGGCAGTATGTATAGAAACAACGGCACTAAAATTACAACGACCATTTTTGAAATCATGGGGAATAAACAGGGATTTTATTCATCAGACAACGACCAGGCAGACATGGCAAAAAGAATGGACAGCATGATGAAAGAGCGTGCTAAAACTGATACAACCATTAAAACTCGCACTCGCACTGTTGCTTTTGCAAATACTGTAGAATATATAAACGAAACAAAGAAAATTGCAGGCTATAATTGCAAAAAAGCATTAATAATTACTGATAAACTAATATCGAAAGATACACTTGCCCTTTGGTACACTCCTGATATAAAATTTATGAATGTATCATCAACCGGTGGCACAAGCGGTTTTGGCAATTTAGGTGGTGGCGCTACAGGAGCTTATCCTTTTGATAAAATTGATGGTTTTGTAATGATGTATGAACGTAACATGCCCCGTGGCAGAAAGATGGAGGTAAAAGTTACGAAGATTGAAACTGACAAAGAAATAGCCGATAAAGAGTTCGAAATACCTAAAGATGTAGAAATAAAATCTATGAAAGAAATGACCGGTCAAGGTGGTGGTGGTTTTAGAATACAGCGGCAGCAATAATCCTCTTAAATAAAAACCCCCGGCAATTTAACTGCCGGGGGTTTTTATTACTTTTTTATTTAAAACTTTATGCTATCAATTATTTTATCATATTCCGTCGATTTTTTAATATCACCTTTAATCCTATAGGCATCACTTAAATAACCGGCCACCTGTTTGTAATTTATTTTTTGCTTGGTCGTAAGAGATGTTTTCTCGCTAAAGAACTTTATCATTTTTTCTCCGTAAGGTAATAATTCGTTCATGTAGCTTATAGAAGACTCATTATATGATTTCTTCTTTTTTAACTCTTCAGGCTTTGTTAATTTCCCTTCTTTAATAAGAGCAGCTTTTGTGCTGTAATCCGCCGCCACATTAAACAGATGGTTATTTAAAAGCATTGTAGCATCCATACCTGCGTCTACATCAATGGCAGATTTTAAAACAGTAGTCAATTTTAAAAATAGCGCTGTATCAGGTGTTTTATTGTCATTTGCCCAAAGAAAATTATACATTTCTACGCCATAATTATAGCTGTTTGCAAAATTCTTTGGGTCTTTGCTATACAGTTCATCGTAACGAGCAAACAGTGCAGTTTTATCTCCGGTTTTAGAAATTTGATCCACTTCTACAGCATTCCAAAAATTATTATTTGGATACGCAACTTTAGCTTTTGAAAGGATTGACTGAGCATTTGTATTATCGTTTTTACCCAAATAGTATTGAGCTAAATATTCATAAACCCTTTCGTAATCAGCGCCAGTAATGCCTGCATCAGTTATTTTTCTGTAATTAATAACCGCATTTGCTGTATCTGAAGCCTGTAATGCAGAAGCAGCAATGTTCATAACCAAGGCAGTATCTAGCTTATTCAATTTTATCTCTTCATAAGTGTAATTTTTAGCTAAAATGAAATTTTCCATCTCCTGCGATTTAGAAAATGAATTTAAGGCTGCACCGAAGTTTTTAAGGTTAAAATTTTGAGCACCTAAATCATAGAAACCTAAATAAAGATCCAGATACGATTTGTAAAATTCTGTCTTCATTCTCAAATCTAGTTTGTCTAACTGCTGGTTTTTTTTAAAAGCTTCAAATGCTGTCATTTTATAATTATATGCATCCGCTTTGGCTACAGTAGTATCTCGTGATAAGGAATTATATATTCTGCCTTTGTAGTACCATGCCTCAGCACTTGCAGCATTCTTGGGGTCAGCGATGTACTTTTCTATAGCAACCTTTGCTGTTGCGTATTGTTGTTTATCCATTATTTTTCCAATGTCCTCTAGGGTTTGCGCTTTTGTGCTAGCAGCAGCGAACAAAACAAAGGAAAAAAAGCATAATTTTTTCATGTAGAACTGTTTTAATTTAGGGGATAAAGTTATTTGAATAATTTTAAAAGTTATCACAATTACCACCCATTTTATATTTAGTAATAGCTAGCAAAACGGTAAAATAAATACTTTCATTTGATTCATTTTAAAATTATTTAGCTAATATGACGACCATTAACTCTAATTTTACCATCTTTTTTAAAAGTTAATTTTGATAAGTAAAGAAACTATACAGTTAATACAGAACAACATCAAAATAGAAGAAATTGTTGGTTCATTTGTAAACCTGAAAAGAAGAGGTTCAAATCTTTTGGGGTTATGTCCTTTTCACAACGAGAAAAGTCCATCGTTTACTGTTTCGCCTGCCAAAGAAATTTATAAATGTTTTGGTTGTGGTAAAAGTGGTAACAGCATCGGGTTTTTAATGGATTTGGAAAAATACAGTTACGTTGAAGCGCTTAAATGGCTTGCAAATAAATACAATATTGAGGTTGAAGAAACAGAAACAACCCCTGAAATAAAATTACACCAGCAATCATCAGACAGCCTTTTTGTTATCAATAATTTCGGTCAAAAGTTTTTTACAGACGCCCTTTTTCAATCTGAAGAGGGTCAGGATATTGCACTTAGTTATTTAAAAGAAAGAGGTTTTAGAGAAGAGATTTTAAAAAAATTTCAGATAGGCTACAATCCTGAAGCTGGCGATAGTTTTGCAAAGGCTGCAGTATCGTCTCAATTCAACAAAGAACTTTTGCAGAAAAGTGGCCTAGTTGTTAATAGAGATGAAAAATTAAAAGATAATTACAGAGGAAGAATCATTTTTCCCATCCATAATCAAAGTGGAAAAATTTTAGGATTTGGTGCCCGATTAATTAAAAAAAATGATAAGGCGCCAAAATATATTAATACTCCCGAGAACGAAATCTATTTAAAGAGTAAAATTTTATATGGCTCCTATTTTGCCCGCATGGCGATTGACAAAGCCGATGAATGCTTGTTGGTTGAAGGCTACACAGACGTGGTAAGTCTACACCAGGCAGGTGTTGAAAATGTTGTTGCGAGTGGAGGTACTTCTCTTACTCCCGATCAACTTCGATTAATAAAAAAGTATACTAACAATCTTACAATTATTTATGATGGTGACGGCGCAGGAATAAAAGCAGCAGTTAGGGGAATGGACCTTGCATTGGAAGAAGGTTTAAACGTAAAACTCGTCTTAATACCCGATAATGAAGACCCTGATAGTTATGTAAATAAGATCGGAGCTTCAGAGTTCAAAGAATTTATAGATACCAATAAAAAAGATTTTGTGATCTTTCAACTTGGTCTATCCTTAAAGGACGCAGGAACTGATTCTGTAAAAAAATCAGCAATAGTAAATCGAATTGCCGAGACCATTTCTAAAATAACCAAGGCTGAACATTTTACAAAAAGACAAGACTACATACAACAGGTTGCCGAGTTATTAAAAATTGATGAAGCCGGTTTAAATGACTTGGTAAATAAATTTATTAGAGAAAAAATTCAAAAGGAAGAAGCCAGAGATCAGACAGGTTTTGTTTTAAATAATGATGAACATTCTGCCAAGGAAGAAACTACAGACGCAGAAAATACTGATTCGTTATTTAATAGAGATGAACTGCAGGAGCGAGCTATTGTAAGAAGTCTGTTGGAATTTGGATTGAAAAAATGGAATGAAGAGATTAGCGTAGCTGAATATATTTTTGAACAGATGGACGAAAATGATTTGTTGATAATGATTGAAAATCCTGTACTGGTTAAAATTGTAAACAGCTATCGAACCTTATACAGCAAAGGAGAAAACCCAACAAAAAATAATTTTTTATATTACGAAGATGAAATTATTAGCAGGCTTGTAATAAGTTTAATGGATACACAAACTGAAATTAGCTCAAGATGGAAGGAGCACTTAGAAGGAGATATACTGACAAGGGAAGATTTATTTAAAGAAGAAGTGATTTCAACCTTAGCGTATTTTAAACTTAGAAAAATAAAAAAGCTTATTGACGAAAATCAAAAGGATCTTGAAAAAACGACAGACGAAAGAGAACAATTTTTATGTTTAAAAACGCATGTGGAACTTAAGTTAGAAGAGCAAATGATTACCAAACAATTAGGCACAGTAATTTTTAAATAAAAAAAGTTCAGTTTAAAAACTGAACTTTTTTTCTAATATTTTTATTTTTTTACAGGTTTATAAAAACTTAAAGCTTCTGGCATATACCCTTGGAGCCTGCTGATACGGTTATTGTCTGATGGATGACTTGACAAAAATTCCGGCGGTTTTTGTGAATTTTCACTGGCACTCGCCATTCTATTCCAAAAAGGAATAGCCTCTTGGGGATTATAACCGGCCATCGCACTAAACAGTAATCCAAAATGATCCGCCTCATACTCAGCATTACGTGAATTTCTTAACCCCGCAACGCCAGACCCTAATCCAAAAACATTGTTAAAGATAGATGCCTTTTGCTCGTTACCAATAGATGCTCCAACAATACCACCAATTCCTTGTAACACGTATTGTTTACTTATGGCTTCATTTGTATGTTTTGCTACAGCATGCGTAATTTCATGACCGAGCACTACTGCCAACGCCGCCTCATTCTGGGTAATAGGAAGCAGTCCTGTATAAACCACCACTTTGCCACCTGGCATACACCAAGCGTTTACATCTTTACTATCTACCAAATTGAATTCCCAATTATAACCTGCAAGTACCTCTCCTTTTCCTTGTCCGTTATAATAGCTTGTAATAGCGTTAGCAATTCTAGAACCGACTCTTTTTACCATTTCAGCATCTCGGTTGTTACTGCTGCTGACAACTTTGCTTTCAGATAAAAATGTACGGTATTGTGTTACTGCATCCGCCTGAAGTTGTTCGTCTGGTACTAAGCTTAACTGGCTTCTACCTGTCACCGCATTAGTAGAGCAGGATGTAACAGAGGCAGCTATTGCTAAAAGTAAAATTAAATTTTTCATTGTATGGGTTTTGTGTTTAATCGATTAAACAATACCCGTACCAGAATTTAAGAGAAAATATTAGAAAACTTATTTTTGGCGATTTTTTCGCTTATCCCTATATTTTAAAATCGGAATTCTGCTTTCCACGCCTCGAAGTAATTTGCCAATATTTTTTTGGTGTGTTAGAATAATAAGCAGCGCTACAAATAGAGCAAAAACTCTATAAAGGATTTCATGCTCATTCCATATCCACAAAACGGAAACGGGCAACATTAAGCCCGCTAATATTGAACTGAGTGATACAAACCTAGTTAGATAAAGTACAGTTAAAAACACAGCTACACAACTACCGGCAATTACCGGTTGAATGGCCAAGATCATCCCAAATAAAGTTGCGACTCCTTTTCCACCTTTAAAATTAGCCCATAATGGAAATACGTGCCCAAGTACAGCAGATAAGCCCAAGCCTATCATAAAATTTGTTCTCTCCAAGCCACTACCCTGATGCAAATAATAAGGAAGAAAATTATACAAGGCTACAGCGGCCATTCCTTTTAAAATGTCGCATACCATCACAATCGTACCGTAGCGGGAGCCTAACACTCTAAAGGTGTTTGTGGCTCCCATATTCCCACTTCCGTATTCCCTAATATCAATTCCAAAAAACTTTCTACTAATGATAAGTGCTGTAGGTATTGACCCTATCATATATGCACATATTATAAGAAATAGTTCTTTCATGCTTGATTTTTAATTAATTGCGAAAACAAATATAAAGGAAATTATATTTTCAGGATGTTAAAAAAGTATAAAGTAATCCACACCTACTGTATACAAAATGTAATATGTTTATCAGATAATTCCAATTTGAGTTAATTGATGAATCAGTTTATAGCTTTTAACAACAGCCAGCCAGCTTTATTATAAGTGCCGGCTATACTTAATCCGGCATCTTTCAAAATATCTTTTATTTTATCTTCATCATGTAGCATAATTCCGCTAAATAAAAAGGTTGCATTTTCATAGGCTGCCTGGGTTACTTCAATTATATTCTCCTTAATAATATTTAAATTAATATTTGCTAAAATGATCTCGCCCTTTATGTTACCGGGAATTGTTTCAGCTTTTACAAGTGTAATATTTTTACAACTATTTACCGATATGTTTTCATTAGCGTTGTTGATGCTCCATTCGTCGTTATCAATTCCAACAATATTGGTAGCTCCCAATTTTTCTGCAATGATGGCCAACACGCCCGTCCCCGTGCCAAAATCAATAACACACTTATTATTAAAATCTATCTGAGCCATATGCTCCACCATAAGTTGGGTAGTTGCATGATGGCCAGTCCCAAAACTCATTTTTGGTGTGACGGAAATGTCGTGTAAAAATGTAATATCAGGTTGATGAAAATTTGCCCGTATATAAACAAAAGGCTCCTTTGTGATAAGATTGTAAACCTTTACAGGCTCAAAATCCGACTCCCATTTTTCGTTCCAATTCTCCTCTTTAATTATTGATTTTAAATATTTTATATTATTTATTTCAATTAGATTATTAAATAATACTTCATCAAAATATTCTCTTTGTATAAACGCTTTAAGGCTATAATTTTCTTCTTGAAAACCTTCAAAACCAATGTCTGCCAATAACGCAACCAACAAGTCTTTTTTATCCTCATTAATGTTTTCGAACAATATTTGTATGTGTTCCATAATAAAAAAACTGCAACCGGTGATCGATTGCAGCTGTATTTTTTAATGTTTAAATTATTGTTGCGGTGCATCTGGTCTTGCAGGAGCTTCTGGTTTAGGCATCAAAGCTTTTCTGCTCAGCTTAAACTTACCTGTACGTTGGTCTATCTCAAGCAATTTCACTTTTACCTTATCTCCTTCTTTAAAAATGCCATCCATCGTTTCTAACCGCTTCCAGCTAATTTCACTAATGTGCAATAAGCCTTCTTTCTTAGGTAGGAATTCAACAAAGGCACCAAATTCTTTAATGCTCTTCACGGTTCCTTCATATGTTTCTCCCACAACTGCAGTAGCTACTAGTCCTTGAATCCAAGAGTAAGCTTTATCTAAAGCAACTTTATCTTTACAGAAGATACTCACCGAACCGGCGTTGTTTACCTCTTCAATATTTACAGTAGCACCGGTTTCCCTTTGTATTTCTTGTATCACTTTACCACCTGGTCCTATCACTGCGCCAATATATTCTTTGTCAATTGTAAACTTAATCATACGTGGAGCATGTGGCTTCACATCTGCACGAGCAGCTTCAATAGTTGCATGCATAGCATCTAATATATGTAAACGCCCTTTACGTGCTTGTGCCAATGCACTGCGCATAATATCCATGCTTAAGCCGTCAACTTTAATATCCATTTGTACTCCACAAATACCATCACGGGTACCGGTTACTTTAAAATCCATATCTCCTAAATGATCTTCATCACCTAAAATATCAGTTAATACAGCAAATTGGTCGCCTTTTTTAATAAGTCCCATAGCAACTCCACTTAAATGCTTCTTAAGCGGAACACCTGCATCCATTAACGCAAGCGAACCTGCACAAACGGTAGCCATAGAAGATGAACCGTTACTCTCTAAAATATCACTCACTACACGAACGGTATAAGGATATTCTGCACCTGGCATCATTTGCTTCAAAGAACGCATAGCCAAATTACCATGACCCACTTCTCTTCTACCAACACCACGCATCATTTTAACTTCGCCAGTTGAGAAAGGAGGGAAATTATAATGCAAAATGAATTTTGTATAATCTGAATGATGTGCACTTTCAACAAGCAATTCATCTAAAGGCGTGCCTAAAGTAACTGTTGTAAGTGATTGTGTTTCACCTCTTGTAAACAATGCAGAACCGTGTGGAGTTGGTAAAATATCTGTCTCCATTTCTAATTGACGTATATCTTCTGTACCTCTACCATCCAATCTTTTACGATCATTTAAGATCATATCTCTCACCACATTATATTGCAATTCACCAAAGTAATGGCCAGTTAAATTCTTGTCTTTTTGTTCTAACTCTTCCCCTAAAAATTCTTTTACTTCTGTTTTTAGTTGAGAGAAAGCATCTGTTCTTGCATGCTTTGCAGAAGCTGCCGAAGAAATTGCATACATTTTATCTTTCGCAAAAGCAGTTATTTTAGCATCTAATTCCTCATTTCTATAAGGCTTAGTATAATCTCTTTTTACATTAGAGCCCACTAAATCTCTTAAATCTTCTTGTGCTTTTACCTGCGCCTGTATTGCCTCGTGAGCAGTTTCAATAGCAAGAATCAAATCTTCCTCGCTACATTCTTTGCTCTCTCCTTCTACCATCATAATATTTTTGCTGGTAGCTGCTATTAAAAATTCCATGTCGGCAGTAGCCAATTCTATACGAGTTGGGTTGATGATGATTTTACCATCTACACGTGCAATTCGTACTTCAGAAATAATTTCCTGAATTGGAATATCTGAAACTGCTAAAGCCGCAGAAGCTGCAAGACAAGCCAAAGAATCAGGCATAACTTCATCATCAGATGAAATAAGGGATATCAATACCTGTACATCGCACAAATAATCTTCAGGGAAAAGTGGACGTAATGCACGATCAATTAACCTTGAAGTAAGTATTTCGTAATCGTTCAAACGAGCTTCTCTTTTAAAGAATGAACCTGGTATACGACCGTTAGATGCAAATTTTTCCTGATAATCTACAGATAATGGAAAAAATGATTGGCCTTCTTTTGGTTCTTTGTTGGCAACAACAGTTGCTAATAATATACAATTACCTTGGCGTACAGTAACGGCACCATCTGCTTGGCGAGCCATCTTACCTGTTTCGATGGTAACCAATCTTCCACCACCTATATCGAACGTAACTGATTTTGGTTGTAGTAATGACATTTTAATATAATTTTTGGCTGAAACAAATTGTTTCTACACGTTAAAAAGATAGTAGGTATAAAGAATAAATCCCAACGGCATAATACAGTTGGGAAAAATTCAAAATAATTACATATTGGAAATTATTTACGGAGACCTAATTTTTCAATTAAAGCTCTGTAACCAGTAAGATCATGTTTGCTAAGATAAGTAAGCAATCTTTTACGCTGACCAACCATAATCATTAAACCACGCTGAGAAGAAAAATCTTTCTTGTTGGTTTTAAGATGCATTGAAATGTGGTTGATGCGCTCTGTAATCATTGCTACTTGACCTTCGATAGAGCCAGTGTTTTTGGCGGTTCCGCCATAAGTTGAGAAAATAGTTGCTTTTCTCTCTAAAGTTAAATGCGACATTAATTTTTTGTTTAAAACGGTTTTGTTTTACTTTTTTCTAATTGAGTGCAAAAGTATATAATAATTGCTAAATAATGTGGAAAATCGAGCTTTTTTTTTGAATATTGCGATGTATGAGTGTACGATTTGCGATAATAGGATGTGGTAGAATTGCCAAACGCCACGCTGACCAAATTATAAAAATAGGGAAATTGGTAGCAGTCTGCGATATAAATATAGAAAAATGCACTGATTTTGCTGGTAATTATGATGCTACTCCTTATTACAATTTACAAAATTTATTGGATAAAGAGACGGAATTATCTGTTATAAGTATCTGTACGCCAAATGGTTTACATGCATTGCAAAGTATAATGGCGCTTAATAAGGGAATTAATGTTTTGTGCGAAAAACCACTTTGCATTTCCGTTAAAGATGGGGAAGAGATGATAGAAGCTGCCAATAATGCTCAAAAAAAGCTTTTTGTCGTTAAACAAAACCGGTACAACCCTCCTATCATTTTTTTAAAAAATTTAATAGAACAAAAAAGGCTGGGAAAAATATATAGTTTCCAGATAAATTGTTTTTGGAACAGGCCAAGTGAATATTATAAAGATTGGAAAGGAACTAAAGACTTAGACGGCGGGACCCTTTTTACACAGTTTAGCCATTTTATTGATTTGATGTATTGGATGTTGGGAGAAGTAGAAACGGTTGAAAGTATTTCTCAAAACTTTGCCCATCCTACAATTCAATTTGAAGACTCGGGAGTTGTACTTTTTAAAATGAAAAGTAATGCCATTGGTACGCTAAATTATACTGTAAACAGTTTTGCCGAAAACATGGAAGGATCCTTCACCGTTATTGGTGAAAATGGAACTGTAAAAGTTGGTGGGCAGTATCTAAACGAATTAGAATATTGTAACGTTCAGAATGTAGAAGTGCCGACATTACCGAAAGGTAATTCCGCTAATGTTTATGGCTTCTACCAAGGGAGCATGAGTAACCACGAAAAGGTATATGAAAATCTTGTACAAGCTTTACAAAATCCAGCACATGATTTTGCATCGGGCATAGAGGGACTAAAAACTGTTGAAATAATTGAAAAAATATATTCACAACAATAATTTGAAAACAGTACTACATATAGTTGGGAACAGACCGCAATTTATAAAGTTGGCCGTTTTGTATAATGAACTTGGAAAAGATGAAACTATTAAACAAAAAATAATACATACAGGGCAGCATTACAGTCCGAATATGAGCGATATATTTTTCATTGAGCTGCAAATTCCATTGCCCGAAATAAATTTTAATATACAACACAATTCTCCCCAAATTTTTATTGGGCAAGCTTCAGAGTCTCTCTATAACTATTTTTTGACTGAACAAAATGCTGTTGTATTTACTTACGGGGATACAAATACAACTGTAGCCGCGGCAATGGCATCTAAAAAGAGCTCATTGACTTTAATTCATTTTGAAGCCGGGGTGAGAACGTACGACAACAGTATGCCTGAGGAAACAAACAGAATTATTACAGATAGACTTGCTGACGTAAACTATTGCTGCACCAAAAATAATTTTGATTGCATGCAAAGTGAAGGGTATGGTACTTCTATTGTAAATGAAGTTCTATTAACCGGAGATTTAATGCTTGATGCCTTTTTAACAGTACCTGCATCAACAAACAAATTAACTCAGCATAAAAAATATATAGTCTGCACAATACACAGAGAAGCAAACCTTGCAGACAAACAAAAACTAACGAACATTATAAACGCTTTAAATAAAATACATCAAACTACTCCTGTTGTTTTGCCTCTACATCCTCACACAAAAAAAAGATTGGATGAATATGGTTTGACCGTGAATTTCGACATATTATCTCCTCTTGGATATGCTGATATGAAAGCCCTGCTTAGCAATGCAGAATATATTATTACTGATAGTGGTGGCACTAGCAGAGAAGCTTATTTTTTAAAGAAAAGATCATTGGTTGTAATGGACAAACCTTTTTGGCCTGAAATAATTAATGCAGATTGTAGCATTCAAACGGCAGCTGATGAGGATGCCATCATCAAGAACTTTAATCTGCTACCACAATTACAGCCAAATTTTAATACCAATTTATTTGGCAGCGGTAATGCCGCAGAAAATATAAGGAAGCATTTAACAGTTTATCTTGCGCAATAAATAAACGGATTTTTAATTTATGCCTGCAAAAACAATTACCGTTTCAGTTATTTCTGATTTTACTACTGACCAAAGGCTAATAAGAATTTGCGCAACATTACAAAAAATGGGCTTTGAGGTTTTAGTTATAGCTCGATCTTTTAATAATAGTTTAGCCTTAGGTGAATATCCTTTTAAAGCAATAAGGATTAAGTGCCATTTTAGCAAAGGAATTTTGCAGTATGCGGAGTTTAATTTGAAATTATTTGTAAAATTACTTTTTTGTAAAACAGATTATTTTTTGGCAAATGATTTAGATACGCTTATTCCGAATTACATTATTGCAAACATTAGAAGTAAAAAATTAATTTACGATACACACGAATATTTTACTGGTGTACCTGAGTTAAAAAACTCCCATATTAAAAGAAAAACCTGGAAGTTTTTTGAGAATTGGATTTTCCCAAAACTTAAGACAGTTTATACTGTGAATAATTCGGTAAGAGATAAGTACGCTCAAGAGTATGGGAATGAAATAGGAGTTGTAAGAAATGTGCCGATAACAAAAAGTGTAGCCGTGGCGGAAAAACCTGAAAGATTTAAAGGAAAAACAATTCTGCTACTTCAGGGCGCAGGGATAAACGAAGGTAGAGGTGGATTAGAATTACTGGAAGCGATGAAATATTTACCTGAAAATTATTTACTCCTGCTAATTGGAAGTGGGACACAATGGGATGAAATTAAAGAAAAAAGAAACGAATGGAATTTACAGAGCAAGGTTGAAATGATTGATAAATTGCCACCTGCACAATTACAAAAATATACGGCACTAGCTGATATTGGTTTCAGCCTAGATTCTTTTGATGATTTAAATTGCCTGTTTAACCTTCCAAACAAAATATTTGATTATATACACGCAGGGGTACCAGTTATAGCAACTTCAATACCTGAAGTAAAAATTATTTTAGAAACATACAAATGTGGGATATTAATAGAGTCTAATGATGCACATACAATCGCTGCGGCAATTACAAAAATTATTATTGATAAAAACGCTTACCAAACTTTTAAACTGAATTGTGTAAAAGCAGCGAAAGAACTTTGCTGGGAAAATGAAAGTAAGAAATTAGAACAAATTTATAGTTCATATCTATGAGTGAAAAACATCTTCATATCATAATGCACGACGTGCCATGGCCTGCAGATTTTGGTGGTGCGATTGCATTGTTTTATGAACTAAAATATCTTCATAATATTGGATTGAAGATACATCTACACTGTTTTTATAATAAGCGACCCCAACAAGATGTTTTAAAAAAATATTGTGAAACCATTCATTATTATAAAAGAAGAAAACTAACTGCTTTATCGCTTACCATCCCATATATTGTAAACAGCAGAAAAAGCAGTGCGCTTTTAACCAATTTAAAAAAAGACAACTATCCCATTTTATTACAAGGCATACACTGCACTTTTTATTTAAGTACAAAAGAATTACAAGGAAGAAAAGTATTTATTCGACTGCATAATGTTGAGCATCGGTATTATGAACAACTTGAAAAACACGAAAGTAATTTCCTAAAAAAAATCTATTATAAATATGAGGCGAAATTGCTTAAAAAGTATGAAGCTGCTATTGCTAATAAGGCAAAAATAATTACGTTAAGTACAGATGATGCTTCATTTTATGAAAATGAGTTTGCCGCAAAAGATGTCAGTTTTTTACCTGTTTTTTTGCCATATAAGAATGTAAGCAGCCTTGAGGGACAGGGTAAATATTGTTTGTATCACGGTAATTTATCCATCAACGAAAATGAAAAAGCTGCGATTTGGCTGATAGAAAATTTGTTTCTAAACTTTCAAATTCCTTTGGTAATTGCGGGAAAGAATCCTTCAAAAAAAATGGTGAGTATTGCAAGTAAAAATGAATATATCAGCATTGTTGCCAACCCATCAGAACTTAATATGCAATTGCTTATTGCAAATGCACAAATTAATATTCTACCATCTTTTAATAATACCGGCGTAAAATTAAAGCTATTAAATGCCTTATTCAATGGGCGACATTGTATTGTAAACCCGGCAGGCGTTGAAGGATCTGCACTTAATAAGCTTTGCACAATCGCAAAAAACGAAGCTGAGTTTAAGCAACAAATTGTAACCCTATTCGATAAACCCTTTACACAAAAAGAAATGCAGCACCGAGGTGCCGCATTAAAAAAATTGTACAACAATACAGAAAATGCTAGGCTATTTATTGATATGATACCGTAGCATTGTCAAAAACTTTTCCGCTTTCTGTTTTAATTGTTCGTGCAGGAAATTTGTTGATTACAACATAATCATGTGTTGCCATTACGATTGTTGTTCCAAAATCTCTGCAAATATGAAACAGCAACTGCATAATTTCATCACTCGTTTCTGGATCTAAATTTCCGGTAGGCTCATCTGCCAATATTAATTTAGGGGAATTAAGCAATGCTCTGGCAACATCAATTCTTTGTTGCTCACCGCCACTTAATTCAAAAGGCATTTTAAATCCTTTGGTTTTCAAATTTACTTTTTCAAGTACATCTGCAATTTTATCATCCATTAATTTTTCATCTTTCCATCCGGTTGCACGCAAGACAAATTTTAAATTTTCGTTTACATTTCTATCCGTCAACAACTGAAAATCCTGAAATACCACACCCAAATTTCTTCTGAGAAATGGAATTGTTTTCCATGTAAGTTCTTTTAAGTTATGCCCTACAACCCAACCCTGCCCTTCTTTAAGCTCAAGATCACCATACAAAGTTTTTAGTAAACTGCTTTTACCTGTACCAGTTTTACCAACGAGATACACAAACTCTCCTTTATCCACCGAAATATTTACATCACTCAGAATAAGCGTTTCGCTCTGGTAAATATTCACTCCTTTTAATTCTATAATAGATTGAGACATGTGTTAATAATTGTTTTTTTTGTAAAATCTCTCACACAAATGTAATTATACAAACTTCCGTTTAAAAATGTTTTTTATGTGCAGTAAGTTAAATTTAGAATTAACATCACTAATCTTTGCGCTACATATTTCATAATCGAGAAAATTACCTTTTGCATTTTCTTAGCATCAAGATATTTATCTTCAAGAAAAAATAGCTGAATGTTTAAAATCATTTCCTTGTTTCTTGTTGGTTATATCAGTGTTAGTTCGACGGCATCAGCCCAACCGAATGCAACGTTGCCCCCAAAAACCGCCTCAACACTTAAGCTTAAAACGCCTGTTGGGGTGATTGGACAAAGCAATGGGATCAAATGCAGCAATATTATTGTAAAAGTTGACACTTCTATAAGAGTAGCACCAACATACGCTTATCTTGCTATAGATTTTACAGAAGTTACAGGAAGCAACCAAATGGATATTTTAAACGGAACTCATTTGTTCTGGATATTTGACCCGGCAGGAAAAGAAATAAAAATCCCATTAAAAGTTTTGTCTAGTGTTAAAGCGGCCATGGAAAGCACTGGAATAGTTGATTTAAAGGTTAGAATTCCCTATCGTTTAAAAACGGACAGGGATAGCTATACCATACATTACCGTTGGGAGAGCAAAGACAAAAGCAGAAATATGGATTTTCTGACTACAAAATAAGTGATGCTAATATAAAAACTCTTCCCCTCTGACCTTTATCATTAATTCTTTTTTGTTGC
Source organism: Chitinophagales bacterium (assembly GCA_038225275.1). Taxonomy (GTDB): domain Bacteria; phylum Bacteroidota; class Bacteroidia; order Chitinophagales; family Chitinophagaceae; genus Ferruginibacter. The sequence continues at coordinate 36,295 of JBBREY010000008.1, forward strand.
TATCCTCTACCCTTCCAATAATTTGTGCAGCAATTCCAAATGATTGCACAGTGTCTATAATAGTTTGAGCATGTTCTTCATCGCAATAAACTTCCAGTCTGCAGCCCATATTAAATACTTCGTACATTTCCTTCAAATTGCTTCCACTACTCTTTTCGATAATATTAAAAATTTCAGGAGCGTCAAAAAGATTATCCTTTATAATTTTAAAGTTTCCAGGTAGATATTTTAAACATTTTGTTTGCCCACCACCGCTGCAATGTATAAGTCCGTTAATTTTTTCGAAATGATTACTAAGTATGGACTTTAGTACCGGCGCATAGGTGCGTGTGGGACTAAGCAATAATTTTCCAATTGTTGTAGTCTCCCCATCTGTTCTAATTATTTCATCCGATAGTTTGTGTGTACCTATATAAACAACATCATCGCTTAATTTGTTATCAAAACTTTCTTTAAAATTTTCTGCATAATATTTTCCGAGCACATCGTGCCGGGCGCTTGTTAATCCATTACTTCCCAAGCCGCTGTTGTATTCAGTTTCATAAGTTGATCGTCCGTAAGAAGCCAAACCAACAATTACGTTTCCGGCTTTTATATTTTCGTTGGTTATTAACTTATCTTTTGGCCACCTGCAGGTCATAGTTCCATTTACGGCCACTGTTCTCACTACATCACCCACATCGGCAGTTTCTCCGCCTAAATAATGAACTTTAACGTTGTGCTTTGCCAGCATATCAAATACATCCTGCGTACCGGTAATTATTTGCAGCAAAACTTCTCCTGTAATTAAATTTTTATTTCTGTCAATCGTTGAATTAAAAACAATATTATCATGAATTCCTACACAAAGCAGATCATCTAAATTCATCACAACAGCATCTTGTGCAATTCCTTTCCACACATTTAAATCACCGGTTTCTTTCCAATATAAATAGGCAAGAATACTTTTAGTTCCTGCCCCATCTGCATGCATCACATTTACAAAATCATCATCACCACCTAAAAAATCAGGATAAATTTTGCAAAATGCATTTGGGTAAAGCCCTTGATCCAAGTTTTGTACAGCAGCATGTACTTCTTCTTTTTGTGCAGAAACACCTCTTTTTGCGTATAATGACATGTTTATATTTGAATGGTTGTACAAAGAAATTTTCGCCTTTATCAGCGAACCTTTGATGCAAAATAAATGTTCTGCAATGGATTTTCAATATTGTTTTCCTAACTACTTTTGCACCGCAATTATGAAAGTTTACACAGATATACATTCACTTCCCGTTTTCACTAAAGCAGTTATTACTACCGGAAGTTTTGATGGCGTACATGTAGGGCATGCAAAAATAATTTTCCAGTTAATTAATGAAGCCAAACGAATCGGTGGAACGCCCGTACTCATTACGTTCTATCCGCATCCCAAGCAGATTGTACAAATAAAAGACAAGCCATTATTTGTTATAAATACACCGGAGGAGAAATACGAACTTTTACAAAAATTAGGTATTGAAAATATTGTTGTAGTTCCGTTTGATAAACAGTTTTCTGAATTAACTGCAAAGGAATACATTGAAGACTTCCTTGTCAAAAATTTTCACCCCTCTTTAATTGTGGTAGGTTATGACCATAGATTTGGCAATAACAGAGAAGGAAACTTTCAGTTACTGGAAGACGAAGGCCGCAGCAATAATTATGAAGTAATTGAAATTCCGGAACACATTTTAAAAGATATAACCATTAGCTCCACAAAGATTAGAAATGCAATTACTTGTGGTGATATAAATACTGCCGCCGCATACCTTGGCTACCAATATTTTTTTACAGGCAAAGTAATAGAAGGAAATAAATTAGGAAGAACAATTGGCTACCCTACTGCAAATTTATCAATCGAGAATGAAAATAAATTGATACCATCTGATGGCGTTTATGCGGTGGATATTACGCTGAAAGCCAGCATGTATAAGGGTATGATGAATATTGGTAAGCGACCATCGGTAGATGGCAAAATGAGAACTATCGAGGTAAACATTTTCGATTTTAATGAGGCTATTTACGGAGAAGAAATAAAGATCACATTGAAAAACTTGATTCGGAACGAAATTAAATTTAAAGGTTTGGAGGCGCTGAAGACTCAATTAGCTAAGGATAAAGAAGTAGCAAGAGAGCTCAATAAACTTTAAAAAACATAACTTAAAAAAGATTATGTCAACTTGTTAACTTTTTTAATCAAGCATAATTTTTACTACCATTTCCTTCATAAGCATGGCGCCCGATGTGCCATTATCTCCTACTCCTTTACTTTTCAAATCATAATGGTGTAACAACAAAAGAATTCGCTCTACACCTGCATAACCATAATGCTTCATGGCATCTTTAGCTTGCGACAATGCAATAGGATTAAAATAAAAAATTGGTTTTAATGCTGCATCACTTTTATCATTCATACCGTAAACACTGTAAATTTTGCTGAAGTAGGCATATAAAGCAGGCAATACCATTTGAATTGCTGCAGCCTTTGGATTCGCTTCAAAATAATTGATAATCTTAATAGATTTTGCTAGGTCTTTTCTTGCCACAGACCCCTGTAATTCAAAAACATTGTATTCTTTGCTGATGCCGATAAATTTTTCGATGTCATCATCGTCAATTGTTTTTTTATGCTGGAGATTTACTGAAAGTTTATCAATTTCGTTTGCAATTCTACTTAAATCGTTTCCGGTATGCTCTTCCAAGAGTGATGCAGACTTTGGATTAATAGTATATCCTTTTGAATGCGCTAATTCAATAATCCACTCCTGCATTTTACCTTCTGCAATTTTTTTTGTCGTTAAAACCTCGGCGTTCGTCTGCAAAATCTTGTAAAGCTTTGTTCTTTTATCAACTCCTTTTGCTTTATATCCTACAACAAATACTGTTGTGTCAAGGGGGGATGATATATATGCTTCC
>JBBREY010000009.1:0-38805 GCA_038225275.1 Chitinophagales bacterium
GAAGATGGGCTCGACGAAAAACTGGTGCTTCGTAAAGACGGTACGAGTGTTTACATAACACAGGACATCGGGCTTGCGCAACAAAAAAATGATGAGTATAATATTGATGAAAGCATTTATGTAATTGGCGATGAGCAAAATTACCACATGAAAGTGCTTAAACTAATTGCTCAAAAATTGGGAGTTGCGTCTGCTGATGCAATTCATCATTTAAGCTATGGCATGGTGGAGTTACCGAGTGGTAAAATGAAGAGTCGGGAAGGCACGGTCGTTGATGCAGATGAACTGGTAGATGAAATGATAAGCACTGCTCGCAGGCATACAGAAGAACTAGGAAAAGTAAAAGATTTTACACCTGAGGAGTTGATAGAACTGTACGATACCATTGGCTTAGGGGCAATGAAGTTTTATTTACTCAGGGTAGATCCTAAAAAAAGAATGATATTTAATCCTGAAGAGTCGATCGATTTTCATGGATTTACAGGGCCTTTTGTTCAATACACTTATGCACGTATAAAAAGTATTTTAAGGAAAGAAGCATTTGAGCTGGCACAAACAGTGAATGCTCCTCTTTTAAAAAGTGAAAAAGACATTGTGGTGGTTGCAGAGCAGTTTCCTGCCATTTTATTGGAAGCAGGAAAAGAAATGGATCCGTCAAAAGTGGCGGGATATATATTTACTTTGGCAAAAACATTTAATTCTTTTTACAGTGAATTATCAATTGGCAAAGCTGAAAATGACGAAAAAAAGCAACTTCGTTTAAAACTTGCCATGCTAACCGCCAATATTTTAAAAAGTGGAATGCAATTATTAGGTGCTAATGTACCAGAAAGAATGTAAATATTAACCTGAGAAATTAACCTGAACAGCTATATTAATGAAGAAAAAAATTACAAAAATAGGAGTTCTTACAAGTGGTGGTGATAGCCCGGGCATGAATGCTGCAATACGTGCTGTGGTGAGAACCGGCATATACCATGGCATGGAGGTTTATGGCATCATGAGGGGTTACAGTGGCATGGTAGAGGGCGAAATTCAGAAGATGGAAAGTAGAAGCGTGGCCAATATTATTCAGCGGGGTGGTACCATTTTAAAAACTAGCAGATCAAATGAATTTTTGACCAAAGAAGGCAGGGCACTTGCTTACTCAAATTTAAAAAAACATGGCATAGAAGGCCTAGTCATCATTGGGGGTGACGGAAGTTTTAGAGGAGCAAAAATTTTTAGCAATGAATATGATATTCCTTGCATTGGCTTACCGGGCACAATTGATAAAGACATTGCAGGTACTGATTTCACCATTGGCTTTGATACTGCTGTAAACACTGCCGTAGAAGCTATAGATAAAATAAGAGATACTGCCGATGCACATGACAGGCTTTTTATAATAGAAGTTATGGGGAGAGACGCTGGTTATATTGCTTTACACAGTGGCATTTCAACAGGCGCAGAGCATATATTAATACCTGAACGTAAAACGAGTTACATCGATTTAGTTTCCTCATTAAAAGAAAAACAAGGAAGAAAAAAACTAGTGAACCTAATTGTAGTAGCAGAGGGTGAAGAATTTGGCGGCGCAGATGAGTTAGCAAAACATATTAAAAAGCAAATACCAGATCAAGATCTAAGGGTTTGTATCTTGGGGCACATACAAAGAGGTGGCTCACCTAGTTGTTTTGATAGAGTTATTGCAAGCAGAATGGGATACCATGCTATCGAATGTTTAATGGAACAAAGATTCAATGTATTTATTGGTATTGTGAATAATAAGATGAACTATACCCCGCTGGACGAAGCTGTAAAAAAGAAACAGCGCATTAGTGATGAATGGATGAAGATTGTAAAAATCCTCGCTACTTAAAAATTGATTTCAATAAAATAATAACGAACTAATTTAAAAAATGTCAAAAAATCTTACTAAATACCTGCATGCCAACATGGACAAAGAAGCAGGCATTCAACACTCACAAAAAAGAACAAAAATTGTAGCAACAGTAGGCCCAGCATGTGATACCTACGAAAAATTATTGTCACTTGTAAAAGCGGGTGTAAATGTTTTTCGTTTAAATTTTTCGCATGGTGCTTATGAAGATAAGCTTGCAGTAATAAACCATGTAAGAAGAATTATAAAAGAAGAGCCTTACAATATTGCAATTTTAGGCGATCTACAGGGACCTAAATTGCGTGTTGGCGAACTGGAAAATGGCAAGCTCATTTTAAAAGAAGGTGATGAATTTATTTTTACCATAGAAAAGATGGTGGGTACAAATGAGAAGATATATGTGTCTTATCCAAACCTCGCATCTGATGTAAAAATGGGCGAGCGTATATTTTTGGATGATGGAAAGATGGAATTAAGCGTAGTTAAAGTTTTGAATGAGAAAGAAGTTTTGATGCGTGTAACACTAGGCGGTATACTTACTCCTAAAAAAGGAGTTAACCTTCCGGATAGTTCACTCACCATGCCATCCATGACTGAAAAAGATTTTGCAGATCTTGAATTTATTATTGCTCAAAAACTTGATTGGGTGGCACTTTCTTTTGTAAGAAAAGCAGAAGATATTATCAACCTAAAAAAGATATTAAAAGAAAACGACAGCAAAATAAAAGTAATTGCGAAAATTGAAATGCCCGAGGCTTTAAAAAACCTGAGAGATATTATTGTTGAAAGCGATGGAGTTATGGTAGCTCGTGGTGATTTAGGTGTTGAAGTTCCTATTGAGCAAGTACCGGTTATACAAAAAGATATTATCAGAAAATGTATGCATCGTGCAAAGCCCGTAATTGTAGCTACGCAAATGATGGAAAGTATGCTTGACCGTACAAAACCTAACAGAAGTGAGGTTAGTGATGTTGCCAACGCAGTTTTGGAAGGTGCAGATGCAGTAATGTTGAGCGGTGAAACGGCTACCGGACTTTATCCTACTCTTGTAGTAGAAACCATGAGTAAAATAATTATGGAGGTCGAAAAAACTGTGTATGATTACGACCGTGATGACATTCTTACACCGCAACCCCACTCTCCTTCGTTTGTAAGCGATGCCATTTGCTACAGTGCATGTAAACTTGCAAAAGATGCACAAGCTACAGCTCTAGTAGGAATGACGCAAAGCGGCTACACGGCGTTTATGCTTAGCAGCTACAGACCAAAATCTCCACTTTATATTTTTAGTAAAGAACGCACGCTTATTAGCCAACTTAGTTTGAGCTGGGGTGTTCGTGCATTTTATTATGGTGAAGAAGAAAGCCTTGATGAAATTATTTTTGACCAGATTGAAGTATTGAAACAGCGAGGATTTGTAAAACCAGGTGATATTGTAGTAAATACAGGAAGCACTCCCGTTGCAGCTCATTTACCAACCAACACGATCAAAATAACAGAGGTGGAATAAAGCAAATTTTATTCTTAAAATATTCTATCGGAAGTGAATGCGAATTCATTTCCGATTTTTTGTAAGATATTAAGGGAACAGTGGGTGATTTAAATTGAATATTTTTCTATGTGATGCATCAAATTTCGTTTGGCTGTATTTTTTAATTTCCTTCTAAAAAAACCAGCCCAACCCAGCAGTTTCCCTGTAAAGCCAAAAGCCTGCGCACTCCATTTAAGTATGCTCCAACCATCACTGTGTTCTGTTATTAATCCGTTTTCAATTTTCATGTGTGCTTTACACATATTTACTACCTTACGCCCTGTTTTTGTAAATGTATAAGTGGCCGTCCAGTTGCAGGTATAATAACCATCATCTAAGTTTTTAATACTATCAAACTGCAAAGAAAAATCTTTTGCATTTTTGCAAAGCAACTCCCACATTGCCTTCGCTTCATCTCCTCTCAGTAACTCAAACATCGGATCATAAAATGCAATATCACTGCTGTAGCATGCATTCATTTCTCTTGCGTCCAGCCTTTGAAATGCTTTAAAAAAACGTTCTACCAACCTTTCATCATTATTCATTGTAAAGCAATTATGTTTTATTAAATTGAGGGTTCAACTTAAACATTCCACAATGTACAAATTAGTATCAACAGCACTGTTTATCGTTCTATCATTTTGCGCTGCTGCGCAAGATATAAATGAAAAGTATTTTAAAGAAAACTACACCAAAAAAGAAATTTATATCACCATGAGAGATGGTGTAAAGCTTTTTACCTCGTTTTATATTCCAAACGATAAAACTGAAAAACATCCATTCTTAATTACCAGGACACCCTATTCTTGCGCACCTTACGGGGACGATAAATATGCTCAAATTTGGTCAGGATACAAAAGCGCATATGTAAAGGAAAATTATATTTTTGTATTACAGGATGTTCGTGGCCGATACATGAGTGAAGGCGTTTTTGAAGATGTACGTCCGTTTAATAAAAATAAAAAGGGTAATGAAATAGATGAAGCAAGTGACACCTACGATGCTATAGACTGGATGGTAAAAAATATTGAAAATAATAATGGAAATGCAGGTGTATTTGGCACATCCTATCCCGGATTTTATTCAACAGAAGCTGCACTAAGCAACCACCCGGCATTAAAAGCAGTGAGTCCACAGGCACCGGTTACTGATTGGTTCATAGGAGATGATTTTCACCACAATGGTGCTTTGTTTGCCATGGACGGATTTTCTTTTTATCCGACATTTGGCAAGCCTCATCCAAAACCAACGATGGATTATGGCGAAGGATTTCAAACCGAAACTAAAGACAACTATAAATTTTATTTAGAACAGGGTACACCAAAAAATCTTGATAGACTAATTGGCGACAGCATTAAGTTTTGGCACCAATTAAATGACCATCCAAATTATGACGCATGGTGGCAGGCACGCAACGCACGCAATGGTATATACAATGTAAAACCTGCCATGCTTTGGGTTGGTGGTTTGTTTGATGCAGAAGATTGCTGGGGTGCATGGAATGCGTATAAAGCAACAGAAAAACAAAGTCCACAAACTACATCAAGTCTTGTAATGGGACCTTGGTACCATGGCCAGTGGAGCAGAGAAGGGAGTTTTTTAGGCAATGCAAGGTTTCTTTCAAACACATCTGAGTATTTTCAAAATAACATCGAAGTTCCTTTTTTTAATTATTATCTAAAAAACAAAGGCTCAGTAAAAGATATTGCAGAAGCAAACATATTTTTTACAGGAGAAAATAACTGGAAAAAATTAAAACAGTGGCCACCGGCTGAAGTAGCAAATACAAGCATGTTTATTACTGAAAATGGCATGCTCTCTTATAAAGCACAAAGTACAAAAAATATGTTTTCAGAATACGTGAGCGACCCCGCTCATCCAGTCCCCTATACAGAAGACGTGCACAACAGGCGTACAAGAGAATACATGACGGATGACCAGCGTTTTGCAGAGCGTAGACCTGATGTCCTAACATTTAAAACTGAGGTTTTAGAAAATGATTTGACGCTTGCAGGTCCTGTGATTGCAGATATCTCTACTGCCATATCTACAACTGATGCAGATTTTGTTGTTAAGATAATTGATGTTTTTCCAGACAATTTTGAATACCCATCAGGCAGTGTAGGTAATGGAAAAGATTATCCGATGTGGGGATATGAAATGCTCGTGAGAGGAGAAATAATGAGAGGAAAATACCGCAACAGTTTTGAAAAGCCCCAAGCGTTTACTCCTAATAAAATTACAAATGTAAAATATGCATTGCCGGATATTGCCCATACTTTTAAAAAAGGTCACAGGTTAATGATACAGGTACAAAGCAGTTGGTTTCCTCTTGCAGACCGCAACCCACAACAGTTTATGAATATCTACAAGGCAAATGAAAGTGATTACAAGAAGTCGACAATTAAAATTTACCATAACGGCATTAATCAAACCAAATTCATTTTGCCGGTTTTAAAAAACTAATATGATTAAAATAATTTTAGCTGCAGCTGTGTTTTATTCGGGAGTAGTTTCTGCGCAGGTTAAAAGTAATTTTGTTAAAGACAACTTTACAAAAATTGATACCAATATCGTAATGCGTGATGGTATTAAATTAAAAACCATCATCTACATTCCAAAAGATGAAACAGAAAAGTATCCATTTTTAATAGAGCGTACCCCCTACTCTGCCGGCCCTTATGGAGATACAACTTTTGCAAACAGAATCGGTCCCAACACAAACCTAATGAACGAAAAATATATTTTTGTTTACCAAGATGTACGTGGTCGTTACATGAGTGAAGGGACTAATCTTGAGGTAACACCATACTTATCCAACAAAAAAAATAATAAGGATGTTGATGAAAATAGCGATACGTATGATGCGGTAGATTGGCTTGTAAAGAACGTAAAAAATAACAACGGCCGAGCCGGACTGTACGGCATTTCTTACCCAGGTTTTTATGCAACTGCATCGTTGCCAAATGCACATCCTGCAATAAAAGCAGTAAGCCCACAGGCACCGGTAACCGACGAATTTATTGGCGACGATGCCAATCACAATGGTGCATTTTTTTTACTGGATAACTTCAGTTTTATGAATTATTTCGGCAAAGAAAGAAATGGTCCGGTTGAAGATTATGGTTCGCAAATGTTTGACTACAAAGCAAAAGATGCATATGATTTCTTCCTAAAATTAGGACCGTTAAAAAATACACAATCTGCTCAATACTACAATAACAGAAGTTATATTTGGAATGAATATCTGCAACATGATACTTATGATGCATATTGGAGAGCAAGAAATATTCGCCCCTATCTTCAAAATATAAAACCTGCTGTAATGGTTGTTGGTGGCTGGTTTGATGCAGAAGATTTATATGGTGCCCTTAATACTTACAAAGCAATTGAAAAGCAAAATCCTGTAAATAAAAGTCACCTTGTTATGGGTCCATGGACACACGGAGCATGGGCGGGTGCCAACTGGAACAAGTTCACTACTTATGATTTTGGAGCCAACACAAGTAAATATTATCAGGATAGTTTGGAGACCACTTTCTTTAATTATTATTTAAAAGACAAGGGCAATTATAACGCAGCAGAAGCAACTGTTTTTGAAACAGGTTCCAATAAGTGGAAACAATACAATGTATGGCCTCCAAAAAAAAGTATTGCTACAACTTATTTTTTAAAGGCTAACAAAATGTTGACTACAACAAAACCTACTACTGCAAATAGCTTTGATGAATATGTGAGCGATCCATCAGATCCTGTTCCTTATACCAAAGCAATACAAGGCGGAAGAAATAATGGCTACATGGCGGAAGACCAGCGTTTTGCTGCGGAAAGAAAAGATGTTATTTTGTTTGAATCAGGTATTTTAAATGAGGATGTAACTCTTGCGGGGAAAATAATTGCAGACTTACAAGTTTCTTTATCAACTTCCGATGCTGATTTTATTGTGAAGGTAATTGATGTCCTTCCTAGTGATGAGCCTACTCCTTCGTTTGTACAGAAAGGAACTGAAATGGCAGGTTTACAAAGATTGGTACGGGCTGAAGTAATGCGTGGAAAATTCAGAGAAAGTTTTTCAGTTCCAAAACCTTTTACACCAAATAAAATTACCAATGTAAAATTTGATCTGAATGATGTGGCACATACTTTTAAAAAAGGCCATAAAATAATGATACAAATACAAAGTAGCTGGTTCCCTTTAATTGATAGAAACCCACAGAAATTTATGCGTATTCCTAATGCGAATGAAAGTGATTTTCAGAAAGCGATTATTCGCATTTATCATGACAAGAAAAATACCAGCAAAATCATTTTACCAGTATTAAAAAATTAGCATGATAAGAATTATTTGTCTCATAACTATTTGTTGTAGTTGCAAAATCTGCTTTGCGCAAAATCAACTTAATATTGTCCCTTACCCTAATGAGGTGAAAATGGGGAAAGGATATTTTCGACTATCAACTGCAACAAATATCATTTATAACAGAAGTACAGAAAAGCTGGCAAAATATTTTAGTGAACAGGTAAAAAACTTAACTGGCTTTTCCTTAGAAAGCATTTTGCAAAGCAATAACCAAGAGCGCTACAATACCAACAGCATTCAGTTTTTTGTAAAGAAAAATACTTCAAAAAAAGATAGATATTCTTTAAAGGTCTTCAATACTAAAATTATACTTGAAGCCACAAACGACACACTGCTTTTTAACGGAATTCAAACGCTTTTGCAATTATTACCGGTCAGTAAAATAAATCAAACCATTTCTATCCCTCAACTAGCCATTACAGATGCGCCAAGATTTGCCTATAGGGGAATGCACTTAGATGTATCGAGGCATTTTTTTCCAATATCATTTGTAAAAAAATACATTGATCTGCTCGCTATGCATAAGTACAATACTTTTCACTGGCACTTAACTGATGACCAGGGTTGGCGAATAGAAATAAAAAAGTACCCATTACTAACGCAAATAGGTGGGTACAGAAATGGAACCATTATCGATCGTTATCCTGGCAAAGGCAATGACGGGCAGCACTACGGTGGATTTTATACACAGGCACAGATAAAGGAAATTGTAAAATATGCTTCAGAAAAATATATTACCGTAATCCCCGAAATTGAAATGCCGGGGCACGCATCAGCTGCAATAGCCGCCTACCCGCAACTAAGCTGTTTTCCAAATGAGGATACAGAAATAGATTCAACAACAGCATGGGCAGGTACCCGCAAAGGCAAGCAGGTACAACAAACATGGGGCGTTTTTAATGATGTATTTGCTCCCACAGATTACACTTTTAATTTTATTGAAAATGTTCTCGACGAAGTAATGCCGTTGTTTCCTTCTACATATATTCATATAGGTGGCGATGAATGCCCAAAAGAAAACTGGAAACGATCGCCATTTTGCCAGCAATTGATCAAAGAAAAAAAATTAAAAGACGAACATGGCTTGCAGAGTTATTTTATACAACGCATAGAAAAATATGTGAACAGCAATGGCAAAAAGATAATTGGATGGGATGAAATTTTGGAAGGGGGACTAGCACCAAACGCAGCGGTAATGAGTTGGCGTGGTACAGAAGGTGGAATTGCAGCGGCAAAAGAAAATCATAATGTAGTGATGACTCCACAGAGCCATTGTTATTTTGATCACTCACAAAGCAGCAATGAAGACAGCGTAACTATTGGCGGGTATTTACCTTTGGAAAAAGTATATAACTACGAACCCGTGCCCACTTCGCTAACACCTACAGAAGCTACTAACATACTAGGCGCACAAGCAAATTTGTGGACGGAATATATTACTAATGAAAGCAAAGTAGAATACATGGTTCTACCTCGAATAGCAGCATTATCAGAGGTTTTATGGCGTGATAAAGGAAAGCGAAATATGGACGAGTTTGAACAACGTTTACCAATGATTCTTGAAAGATATAGAGCACTGAACTATAATTACAGTAACGCTTATTACGACTTAAAAGGAACTGTAATTAAAATTCCTAACAATAAAATAGGGTGGAAACTGGAAACTAAAGATAAAACTGCCAACCTTGTTTTGAAGCAGAATAGCGAGCCTTTAAACAATTATTCGCAACCACTTGTCATAAACGAATCAGGCAACTTTGAAGCAGCTACATCGGCAAAAAACGGTGCAGTGAAAAGTAAATGGATTAAGCAAGATTTTAAAATTAATAAGGCAACAGGAAAATCGATAACCTTAAAAAACGAACCCAACGATTCTTACAATGGGAGCGGTTCTTTTTCTTTAGTAGATGGCGTACAAAATAGCCGCGGCATGGCCAAATCTTCAGAATTTCTTGGCTTTTTAGGCAAAGATTTGGAGGCTGTTATTGATATGGGTGTTTTGAGTGATTTTAATGAGGTGGTATTGCACACTTTTACCCGAACAGCAAGTTGGATATACCCGCCCAAACAAAACAGTGTAAAAGTTTTGGTGAGTGACGACGGGTTAAACTTTACACTTCCTTTAGATGAAATACTTACTACAGAAGGCAGCATTAACTTAAAGAGCAGCGTAACTTTTTCATCAACTAACAACATCAAAGCCAGATATCTTAAAGTTGTTGCAGAAAATTACGGTATCATACCAACTGGCAATCCCGGTGCAGGTACTGCGGGATGGTTATTTGTAGATGAAATTGAAGTTAATTAAAGACTAAAAAATTTAACTCACTCTTGTTATCTTTTGCTCTAACAATAAAAGGTCTACAACACACATGGCTGTTACTGCTTCCAACACAACAGGCACACGTAACGCAATGCATAAGTCGTGACGCCCTTTAACCGAAAAAGCTTCTATTTCTTCAGTAGCTTTATTAAACGTTTGCTGAGGTTTTGGGGTAGAAGAAGTAGGTTTGATAGCAATTCTAAAGACAATATCATTACCATTTGTTATACCACCCGAAATACCACCGGCGTTGTTGGTTAACGTAAGTCCATTACTATTTTGTATAGCATCGTTATGCTCCGAACCTAACATTTTTGCAGCAGCAAAACCAGCACCAAATTCAATTCCTTTTACAGCAGGTATAGAAAAAACTGCATGACTTAAAAGGGATTCCACAGAGTCATAAAATGGCTCTCCTAAACCTACAGGTATATTTTTTACAATGCATTCTACAACTCCACCTACGCTATCACCTAGCTTCATAGCTTTTTCAATTCCTTTTTCAATAACTGTTTCCCCACCTACTTCTAATAAGGTAGCAACACAACTAATTCGAGCGTTAGTGTGGTTCATTATGTTTTTTGCAACAACGCCTGCAGCGACCAGGCAAACAGTTAAGCGACCACTGAAATGCCCTCCCCCTCTAAAATCTTCGTATCCACCAAATTTTTGCGATGCAGTTAAATCCGCATGTCCAGGCCTTGGCACATCTCTTTGCTTTACATAATCTCCACTGCGAGTGTTGTTATTTTCAAAAATAATTGTAAGTGGTGCCCCTGTTGTTTTATCATTGAAAACACCCGACAAAAAAATTGGAATATCGTCTTCTTTTCTGGGAGTTGTACCAGGTTGTGACCCTCCTTTGCGTCTTTCAATATCTGCAACAAAATCTTGTGCAACAAGTGGTATACCTGCGGGACACCCATCTATTGTTATTCCAACAGATGGCCCATGAGATTCACCAAAAATATTTACTCTAAATAAAGTTCCAAAACTATTCATGATAAAAAATTATTCTTCAATAAAATTTAATTCAGCACCCATTTTTTTTAAATCATTGTAAAACTGTGGGTACGATTTATTAATTGCCTCTGCATCTATAATTTCAATTGACCCGTTTGCACCCAATGCCACCACGGCTGCAGCCATTGCTATTCTATGATCGTGGTGTGATGAGACCTTGGCAGATTTTATTTCACCCCCCGTTATATGCATTTCATCTCCTATAAGAATAATTTCAATCCCCATCTTCCCGAAAATTTCCTTTAATGTTTCCGCTCGGCTGCTCTCTTTTGCAACTAGTCTGTGTGTGCCTTTAATAATAGTAGTTCCGGTACAATAAGCCGCAAGCACCGCTAGCGGTGGAAACAAATCAGGACAGTCAGTAGCATCGAACGTAAATGAATTTAGAGAAGTAGTTGAAATTTCTATTGAATGTTCCGCCTTGCTAATAATTGCACCGCAGCTTTCTAATGCTGAAAGAATTGCTTTGTCTGCCTGAGCCGAATGCTCATCTAATCCAATAACTTTTACTTTCCCGCTAACTGCGCCGACAACCAGCAAAAAAGAACTGCTGCTCCAGTCTCCCTCTACAGTATATTCAATCACATTTTCAACGGCTGACTTTGGTTCTATTATAAATTGCTTATAATTTTCGTTGATAATATTAAAACCGAACCTGCGCATTACATCTAATGTAAGATCTATGTATGGGCCACTCTTTAAATTATTTACAGAAATAACAACATCGCTTTTTGTAGCGCTACCGAAAGCAAATAAAAGCCCCGTTAAAAACTGAGAACTTAAAGATCCATCTATCGTTATATTTTTTGGTTGTAGTGGACCTCTTATTTGTAATGGTAAAAATCCTTCGTTTGAGTTTACGTCAACTAGTAATTGTGGGAATACCTCGTCAAAGAAATTCATCGGGCGCTTTAACAAACTACCAGTTCCTGATAAGTTAATGACAGTGGAGGATAAGGCAACAATTGGAGCGAACATTCTAAATGACAATCCGCTTTCCCCACATGAAATACTTGTCTCTTTAATAATATTTTCTGTTGAAAATCCTTTTGACTCAATTACAATTTTGTCAACTTCTATTTTAACTGTAGCACCAAGTTGTTTGATAATATTTAATGCGGCTTTATCATCGTTGCTAGTTCCTGCATTATAAATATGAGTAGTACCATTGTGTAAAAGTGCGGCTGCACAAGCTCTTTGCATGCTACTTTTTGATGCAGGTGCCGGCAAACTTGCTGTTATTTTTGATGGAGAAACGATTACCCTCATTATAAAGTTTTGTCTAAAAGTGATGCAATAGTATCAAAGGATAATTTCTTAACAGTTCCCTCTCCAATTTTATTTAATAGAACAAAATTGAGCGTATCTCCTACCCTCTTTTTATCTTTTACCAAAAGTTCTAATACTTCTGTTTTGTTCATTTCTTGGGTGGTAGGCAACTCATATAATTCCAGCATTTTTTTTAACCTGCGTATTGAAATGGTATCAAAATTATTCACTTCTGCAGAAATTTTTGTTGCTATTACCATACCTATACTAACTGCATGGCCATGAGGAAGGGCATATAAATTTTCGATGGCATGCCCAAAGGTGTGACCAAAATTTAGTTGAAAACGATCGGCCTTCTCAAATTCATCAGCAACTACTACGGCAGTTTTAATTGCAACATTTCGTTCAATTAATAGAGTTGTCACACTTCTATTGTCAATATAAAAATCAATATTATTTTGTTCAAGTTCATTAAACATTTGTTCATCCTTGATGCAAGCATGTTTTATAATTTCAGCAAAGCCATTTACCCATTCTGTTTTTGGCAAAGTATCCAAGAAACTATAATCGAATAATATGAATGATGGGCGGTAAGTTGTGCCAACCATATTTTTATATTTGCCAACGTTTATTCCATTTTTCCCACCGATAGCAGCGTCAGTCATTCCTAATATGGTTGTTGGTACTAAGCCTAAATTTATTCCCCTTTTAAAAATACTTGCGACATATCCAACCATATCTGTAATAACACCGCCACCAACGCCAACTATTAACCAAGATTTATCAATATTAAATTCCAGTAATTTATTAATAATAAAGTCTATTGTGCCTTGGGTTTTGTGTTTTTCTTTTCCCTCTATCAAAAGCACATTAAAACTTTCAAATTTTTTCTGGTGCAACTTGAAAATATGGTCTTCCGTAACAATGATGATTTTTTGAGGATCGTATAAGCTGTTTATATGATTAAAAGCCGAATCAAAATAATTAGTAACCGTATGCCCTGAAAAATCTGTTTGTAAAGTTCTCATATCAATTTTGATAAAAGCCGCTGTTATTTTATAGTTGTTAAGTATCGGTGAAAGTAAAGTTACAGTGGGCGATTTAAAATCTTTAACTATTTGCAAAAAAAGAAAAAGCCACTCCGGAAAACCGGAATGGCCATGATTGCTTTGTCAAAAGAATCGTAAATTATTTCTTCTCCATCTTCATTGTATCAACTGTAGTAGTTGTTGTAGTTACAACTTTACTAGTATCAGGAGTTACAACAGTAGTTGTATCTGGAGTTACAACAGTAGTTGTATCTTTAGTTACAACAGTTTCGTCTGCTTTTTTCTCGTTACAAGCTGCGAATGATGCTGCGATAACTGCGATTGCAAGGAATTTTTTCATTTTGTTTGTTTGTTAAGTTTAAAATTATAATTTGATTATTAATACCGATAGTTAAAAAAGGTAACCCAATTATTTAAAATTTATTTTTGTTACATGTTGGGTTACTAATTCCATTAATTTGTATTAATAAATAACGTTAGCAGGTGAGTACATTAGAACAAGATTTAATATTACTGGAGGGTATTGCAGCGGAAGATCCGGGTTCTATTGAACAATTGTACCGCCAGCACTACTTGATGGTACAATCTTTGGTTTTGGCAAATGGAGGAAGTAAAGATGATGCAGCAGATTTGTTTCAAGAAACAGTGATAGTGTTGTATGAAAAAATTAGGACAGGGAAGTTTGAGTTACAGTGTCTTTTAAAAACTTTCTTATACTCAGTTGCTCGCAGATTATGGTTGAAAAAACTGCAACAGCAACAGCGGTTCATATCTCCAGCCGATGGAGTGGAAGAAACTGCGGCGGTTGAGGATGAAGTTGAAAACCACTTGAAGCTCCAGAATGATTTTAATATAATGGAGAGTGCTATGAACAAAGTTGGGGAACCTTGTAAGAGTTTGTTGGAAGCTTATTACCTGCAAAAAAAGCATATGAATGTAATAGCGCAGGAGTTTGGTTACACAAACGCTGATAATGCTAAAACGCAAAAATATAAATGCCTTGTGCGATTAAAGAAATTGTTTTTTGCACAATATAAAAATACAGACTAATGGAAGATATTTTACTTATTGATGCTGCTGAAAGATTTGCGAACGGAGAAATGTCAGCCGAAGAAAAGATTTATTTTGAAGAGTTAAGAAAAAATAATCCTGAACTCGACCAGGCTGTGGTAGAACAAATATTCTTTTTGAACCAGCTGGATAAATACAGCAACAATAAGAATTTTAAATCATTGCTTACCGATGTTGAAAACAAATTAGCAAAGGAAACTTTTCTTACGAGAAATGTAGCACAAGCTCCATCAAAAATTATACAAATTTGGCAACGTTATAAGAAGGATATCGCAGTTGCAGCCTCCATTGCAGGTTTGGTATCCTTGCTAATCGCCACAGCCGTTTCTACAGTTAATACAGGTGAAAAAACGAATATTAAACCACTCGTTGATAAAATTAATAAGGAAGCAGAAAAAACCCGAAAAATAGAAAACAAATTAAATGAAATCGTAAACAGTGGTGTTGTTGGCGAAAAAACCAGACCACATTTTGATTCCAGGTTTAGAGCCACCGGTTTTTTAATTGATGCAAATAATAATTATATCGTCACAAATGCCCATGTTATCAAAGAAGCGTCTCACCATCTTATTGTGGAAAATAACAACGGAGAACAATTTTATGCAAGTACGGTTTATGTAGATATTTTAAATGATATGGCAATTTTAAAAATTACAGATTCATCATTTAAAAGATTGCCTTCTTTACCCTACTCAATTAGAAAAACAGGTGCAAAATTAGGAGAAGCCATTTTTATGTTGGGATATCCAAAACAGGAAATTGTGTACGGTGAAGGTTACGTTAGTGCAAAAAATGGTTACTTAATGGATACTGTTTTTTGCCAGATTAGTACAGCAGCTAATGAAGGTAATAGTGGCTCCCCTGTGATAACTAAAAATGGGGAACTTATAGGCATCGTAACGAGTACAGAAACAAATGCAACAGGTGTTGTATACGCCATTAAATCGGCAAATATTTACAGGGCGATAGATGCTGTTAAAAAAATAAAAGATAACGAAAAAATTAAAATAAATGCCGCTCCTTCTCTAAAAGGTTTAGATAGACCTGGCCAGGTTGATAAAATGAAAGATTACGTATTTATGATTAAAGGAGATTAAAAATGTTCAAAAAAAGCGCGCTGAAATACAGCGGGCTTTTTTTATCTTGTTCGTAAGGCCATTACACCCAAAGTCGTTCTGGATATTCTCCTTCCTCAATCAATTTATAAAGACTTTCTTTTACACCAGGAGCATCTTCTTTGTAAGTAACCCCAAACCATTGCGAGGTTGTACTGATTACGAGTATTTTGCTACCGGCAGTCTTTAAAATAAAATCTGCTATATAAGGTATAAAAAATTCTGCCTTAATATTCTCCATGTTATTTTTAGGGAAATCGGCAAACAGCTTTTCTGTAATAGAAAATACAGATGGGTGAAAGCACCAAAAATTCATAGAAACATTCGTATCGTCTTTTATGACTGTTAAATTACCACCATCTTCAAAAACTACATCATTGTCTTTTTTGTAAATTTTTATACGCTCGTTTATGCCTGTTAATAAATTATTTTCATCCACTTCGCAAACACCTCTGCTAACTGTTCCGTGTGCACTTAAAGTATTTACTAATTTATAACCGATAATAGCCGACGTATTTTCATCGCATTTATTAATTAAAAAATCAGCTGCTTTTTCAAAAGAATCTTTGCCATAAAAATCATCAGCATTTATTACTGCGAAGGGCTCATGTACTTTATCTTTTGCACACAGCAATGCGTGCCCTGTACCCCAAGGCTTTGTGCGCCCTTCAGGCATATGCGCAGTCTCCACAAAATCTTCCAGTTCCTGATAAACATAGTCAACCTCGATGTTGCCTTTTAATTTAGGTTCAAAAACTTCTTTAAAATTTTCAGCAAAATCTTTTCTGATGATAAAAACCACTTTACCAAAACCTGCACGGATTGCATTATAAATTGAGTAATCCATAATTGTTTCCCCACCAGGCCCAAAACCCTCTGTCTGTTTCATACTACCATATCTACTTGCCATTCCTGCTGCTAATATTAAAAGTGTCGGTTTCATTTTTTTAAAAATATATTTATTCAACTGTAAAAAATATTAAATACTAATTTTACAGTGACACATTGAAAGAAATTATTATCAGGGCAAAAATAGAGGAAATGAAGGAGAATAAAAGAGATAGAAATCCCCAAAAAAAGTCATTTATTAATGGACCTAAACCTGCAAAGTATAAGCTTTGATACTGTTATTAACGAAGATACTGTTAAGAAAAACATCAATCTTACAGTAGCAAGGCTTGATAAAATACATGAAGATGTTTCAGGCAATAAAATATTTAAACTTCATTATTTCATAGAAGAATGTTTAAAATCTTCCCATAAAACGTTGTTGACATTTGGTGGAGCATTCTCTAATCATTTGGTAGCTTCCGCTTTTTTATGCAAGCAAAAAGGAATTAAATCCATTGGCATTATACGTGGCGAAGAACCTAAAATATTATCACACACATTAGCAAGATGCAAAGATCTTGGAATGAATTTAAAATATATCAGCAGGCAGGATTACAAAGATTTTGAAAACAAGGAAGACGATATAGCAGAGTTAAGAAATCTTTGGGGAGATTTTACATTAGTACCCGAAGGTGGTTACAATATGATAGGTGCAAAGGGTGCATCGCTGATAATGGACTTAATAGAAGCTCATAAATTCTCACATGTATGCACATCCGTAGGTACTGCCACAACATTAGCAGGATTACTTTTAAAAAAACATATTGGTCAAGAGATTATTGCGATACCAGTAATAAAAAATATGTTTGATATACCTGAAAGATTAAATTACCTGGGTGTAGAAGTAGATAAACAACCGATCGTTCTTAGTGGTTATCATTTTGGAGGTTATGCAAAACATACTCCTGAGCTTTTTGGTTTCATGAATTCGTTTTATGCCAAAACGCATATACCAACAGACTTTGTGTATACAGCAAAAATGATGTTCGGAATTTATGATAAGATTAAAATGGGTTATTTTAAACCCGGCAGTAACATTATTTGTATTCATACGGGCGGCTTGCAAGGAAATAAATCATTGCCACCCGGCACTTTAATTTTTTAAATATCTTTAACAGCATTTACGAGTGCAATTAGTTTACCCAAAACTTTACAATATATATTTGCAACGACGCCCCATCAAACTATGATGAAACCAATTTTTTTATTTGTTGTATTTATCATCCTATCAAATATTTTATTTGCGCAGGATCGACCTTTACCTTTTATACAGGTTAAAAATCTTAACAATAAAATAGTTATTAGTTGGATAAATGAATACAACAAACCAATTACAGCACTTAACATACAGCGATCTTACGACAGTCTACAAAATTTCACTACGATAGGCAGCGTGTTGAGCCCACAAAGCAGAGAGAACGGTTTTGCAGATGTAAATTTTCCTTACAACAAAATGTATTATAGGGTTTTCGTTTCTTTCGAAGGTGGATCATACATCATTACAGCGCCGGCAAAACCTATAAAAGAAATTTACGTTGTAGACACTACATCTACAGCAAATGAGAAATATACTTTCCCTCCCGCAAACATTGATTCAGGGATTATTTTCCCACCCGCAAAACCTGGAATAACTTACCCAAGCAGTACCATCTTTACAGCTAAGGATAATAATATTGTTATACATTTAGAAGATGCTGAAACTAAAAAGTATACCGTTAAGTTCTTTGATGACGCCGAGAAATTTCTTTTTGAACTTACTAAGCTAAAGGAGGAATACCTGATCATAGAAAAAGTAAATTTCGTTCGTACAGGCTGGTACCGATTCGAATTATATGAGAACGGTTTATTAATTGAGAATAATAAATTTCAGATTTTGAAAGAACTGAAGAAATTATAACGAGTTGGTATCTTCAATTGCCAGTTTAATATCAAAAACCTTTTTAAAATTTTCTTTTATTTTGTCTTTTACTTCTTCAAAATCAACTTTTCTGCCAAGTTCTTTTTCTATTGAGGTCACCTGTTTATTTTCAATACCGCAGGGAATGATATTATTAAAATAATCCAGGTCGGTATTTACGTTTAAAGCAAAGCCATGCATTGTTATCCATCTGCTGCAACGCACGCCAATAGCACATATTTTTCTTTCTTCCCCTTTAATATCAGGGCATATCCAAACGCCGGTTTCTCCCGCACTCCGTCCTCCTATTATCCCATATTCAGCAATAGTTAATATTACAACCTCTTCTAAATTTCTGAGGTATTTGCCTATGTCTGTATAAATTTTTTCGAGGTCTAATATTGGGTAACCAACTATTTGCTGTGGACCGTGAAATGTAATATCTCCTCCCCTATTTGTTTTAAAAAACTGAATTTCGGCTGCAGCTAATTCTTCTTCGCTCAGCAAAACATTTTTCATATCACCACTTTTTCCCAAGGTGTAAACAGGCTCGTGTTCACACATTAAAAGGAAATGTTGTGTATCAACTTTTGTTATTTGGGTAGGATCGTTTCGTAATGCAGTTTTTACTACCACATTTTGCTGTAGCAGTTTTTCCTGATAATCCCATGCAGATTTATAATCAATAACCCCTAAATCTTTAAATATTACAGATTGCATACAATACTAAAATGTTTTACTTTGCAAAGATAGGTTTCAGTTTGCAGTTGGCAGATAACAGTCGGCAATGAATACTTGATCAAAATAGGAACTATGATAAACGAAGAAATAATTAGCGACGAAATAAGTGATTCAGACGAGTTGTTCGAAAAGCATGTGATCGTTATTGATAAAGGGCAGGAAGCCATCAGAATCGATAAATTTTTAATGCAGAGAATTGAAGGCGCTACCAGAAACAAAATACAGCAGGCTATAGAAAACGAAATGGTGCTGGTGAATGATAAGCCCATTAAAAAAAATTACAACACAAGGCCCGGAGATAAAATCGTTGTTTATGATACCAATTCTCCCGAATCATCAGAAATAATTCCGCAAAACATTCCACTAAACATTGTTTTTGAAGATGATGATTTAATGGTCATAAACAAACCGGTTGGCATGGTTGTTCATCCGGGCAGTGGCAATCCTGACAACACTTTAATAAACGCCGTAGCTTGGCATTTACAACATAATTGTCCTGAAATAGATGAAAAGGAATTGACCCGTTATGGATTGGTGCACCGGATAGATAAAAACACCAGCGGTTTAATTGTTGTGGCAAAAAAGCAAAAAGTAATGAGTGAACTTGCCAAGCAATTTTTTGACCACACTGTACACCGAAGGTACAATGCAGTTGTGTGGGGAAATTTTGAAGAGTATGAAGGAACAATCAGAGGGCATGTTGGTCGCAGCCAAAAACAGCGAAAGTTATTTACTGTTTATCCTGAAGGCGAATATGGTAAAGACGCCATCACACATTACAAAGTGCTTGAAAATTTTAATTACGTATCTGTTGTAGAATGCAGGCTTGAAACCGGAAGGACGCATCAAATTAGAGTACACATGCAATATAAAGGACATCCATTATTTAACGATGATTTTTACGGCGGAGAAAAAATTGTGAAAGGAACTATTTACACAAAATACAAACAGTTTGTAGAGAATTGTTTTGCCATTTGCCCACGCCAGGCCCTGCATGCAAAAGAACTTGGCTTTATACACCCAACCACAAAAGAAAATATGATGTTTAAAAGTGAACTGCCAGAAGATATGGCGCAGTTAATAGAAAAATGGCGCAAATACAGTTTGTTTAAAAATGAAACTGAATAAATTTTATTTTATAAAATTTATTGTTGGTTTTCGGGCTAGACGCCTTGATGAAACTTAGTGGCAGCCTGTCCCGACTTGTCGGCATAGCACGTTTGCATCTTCAACAAAAAATTTAACTTTAAGCACTAAATAGATCTACCATAACTAAACTAAAAAAATGAAACCAGTATTTGTACTTCTCCTGTCAGTATTTTTTTGCAACGCCAATATTTTTGCACAAACAACCATTTCTAAAGATCCTACAATTGAGCAAATGGTAAAAGAAATTTCGCCGGACTCGCTTCGTAGCTATATTCAAACGATGGTAAATTTTGGTACCCGCAATACGCTGAGTACTCAAACAGAAAACAAGCGTGGCATCGGTGCAGCACGCCTTTACGTGCTTGCAAAATTTAAACAATTTGCAGCAAAATCAAATGGCAAAATGACGGCCATTATTGATACAACAACTTTACAGGCAGATAAAAGAAGAGTAGATACAACGCTTTTGTTGGGGAATGTGGTTGCCACATTAAAAGGATCAAATGCTGCAGATAACAGGGTTTTTATTATTAGCGGACATTTAGATAACATGCGCACAAATGTAATGGATCGTTTAGGCGATGCACCGGGTGCAAACGATGATGCAAGTGGAGTTGCAGCAGTGTTGGAATGTGCAAGAATTATGAGCACCAGAAACTTTGGCGCCACCATTATTTTTATGGCGGTCAGTGGCGAAGAGCAAGGTCTGCTTGGTTCTACCTACATGGCTACAAAATCAAAGGCTCAAAATTTAAATATTGAAGCCGTGCTTAACAACGATATTATGGGCAGCAACAACAGCAACGAAACAAATAATATAAACAACACACAGGTAAGGGTTTTTAGTGAAGGATTGCCATTTTACGAGCTTGATAAAAATGCAAAAAATATTCGCCAGCTTGGTTTAGAAAATGATGGAAAAAGCAGACAACTTGCTCGATACGTAAAGGAAATTGGCGAACGTTATGTCGATAATCTTGAAATTAAATTAATCTACAGAAACGACCGTTTTTTAAGAGGAGGTGATCACACGCCCTTTGTTGAAAATGGTTTTACGGGGGTGAGAATAACAGAGATGAATGAAAATTATACAAGGCAGCATCAAAATGTAAGAGTGGAAAATGGCATTCAATATGGTGACTTGATAGACTATATCGACTTTGAATATTTAAGAAAAAATACAGGAATGAATCTTAGTACACTTGCCAACTTGGCGAACGCCCCCTCAACTCCTGAAGAAGTAAAAATTGATGTAAAGAAATTAAGTAACAATTCTTATCTCTACTGGAAACAACCAAAAACAGGAACTGTAAAAGGATATTATTTATTAATGAGAGAAACAACAAGTGCTTTTTGGCAGAAAAAAATATTTACTAACGCAACAGAAATTACCGTTCCATATTCAAAAGACAATTACTTTTTTGCAGTGCAATCTGTAAATGTTGATGGCAATGAAAGTTTGCCAGTAGTGCCGGGAGTTGGGAGATAGCCGCCCCTCCTATCCTCCCCGAAGGCGAGAGAAATTAAAAAGAATGTAGTGAAGATTTAAAATAGGAATATTTAATAAAGTAGTACCAAGTCTAAAATATAAAGTCGTAAACAGTTAATGGAAGATGTACCAATACCTGATGGCAATATGCTGAGAGAAATTGTGACGATGCAAATGCCTTTTGGTAAATATAAGGGCACCGTTCTTAAACGCTTACCGGTAAGCTATCTGGAATGGTTTGCAAGAAAAGGTTTCCCAAAAAACAAGCTTGGGAATTTACTGCAATGTCTCTTAGAAATTAAAATGAATGGGCTGGAAAATCTATTGCACCAAATTGAAAAACTGCATTAAGACTCCTTCATTTCTTTTACTTCTTTTAATTTGGCTTCTTTTATATCTGCTTCCATTTTTTCTTTCTTGGTACTCACTCTTAATCTTGCAAACACGCTCATGTATAAATTTGCAACCCACACCAAAGAAAAGCCGCTAATTAAGTAGCCTCGCCAATCATCAAAGCCCAAATGGAATTTTGTAATAATTAAGAAAGCCAGTGTAACATAATGGCTGAAGCAATATTCACAAGTAAACAAGTAAAAAAACTTTTTAACAAGTATACTATTACTTCCCTCCGATTTTTTTTGACAGAACTCCCTTGGTTGTTTAAAAATTTCTTCATGTGTTACCGTCCATGCAATGCATGCAACAGGGATAGCAATTAAAAATAAATATTGAATTTGAAGACCGAAATCCATACTTTAGTTTTAAATAAAATATCAAAAGTTATACCATCAATATTTTAATGAAAATTAGAAAGTGTTGCTGTAAAAACACCCCGCTCTCTTTTTTTGAAAATGGCCTTCCAGTTTCCATTATATCTTATTAATGCAGGTACCGTAAGGTTTCCAACCGTAGTCATCTGTATTTCCATATCTACCTTAAAGTCATAAACACCTGCATCATAGCTCAAACTATAATTTCTTGCAACCACTTCGTAAGTGCTATCATTAAACCATGTATTCATTTCATCCACTACCACTGAACCCTTTTTATCTGGTTTTACTTTTTGCCGAAAAACATAACAATTTGTATTGTTGTAACGATCATAATCGATATCCATATCATAATTATCGGCTAAATCATCATCGTAAATAGCGGTCTTATTACTCATAAAAGGCAATCCATTTATTCGTCTGCCGGGGTTAAAAAACAGCATTTTTAATTGCTCTTTGCGTTTCTCCATTCCACTTTTTCCCTCGGTAGAAAATTCGACTCCGTTCACAATATTATTTTCGCCACAAATTGTTCCATTTGTAAAAAACAGTGAAGCATACATATTTGCAGTATAGTAATTAAATTCTTTTGACTCGTTGTACATATCCCCCGTACTTTTTTCTTCTAAAACTTTCATTGTCCGGCACCCATCTTTTATTGTTTGCTGCGTGCGACTGAATAACGATGCATTGAGCGAACCATTTTTATCGTTCATTCTAATGTCATTAATAGCATTAAAATTAACAATGTGCAGATTTTTAAATGCCTTGTAAAAGCTAGAATCTTTCTTTACTTTTTCAATAAATTCCACAACATTTAATTTATTGTCAATTATAATGTTGCTTAAGGTGATTACCTTCTTTCCCACTTCCATAGTAGTATCTCCAATTTTTTGGGCAAAAATTGAAGAAGTTAGAAATAAGTTTAGGGAAAGGATTATAAAAAATTTCATATCGCAAGATATTTATTTAAAAAGCTACACTATCGCTTTTTAACCTACAGTTTGTATTTTAACGTGGATTTAGGTCTAGCTAAAAAGAAAGACAGGCACTTAGGTGGTGCCTGCCTGTTTCCTGATGTTTCATTTTTCAAAACAAAACCGTAAGGTATTATGTGAAATTAAAAAATGTGGTACTGCAAACATCAGCATTTTTTGGATGTACCAATATATCTCAACATTTTAAAAGCAATGAAAAAATCTCAAAACTTTTATTTAATAATAATTCTAAAGAAAAACTTTGGTTAAACTAAATAGGATTTTTGAAAAGAGATTTTCAATAGGATGGATGGCGATGCAACAAAATTAAACGCTTCGTATTCTAAAGATATAGAATATTAATTAAAATTTCAAATGGCAAAAAATTATTTAGGAAATACCATTCGGTAATCGACTTTAATTTTCCCTTTGGAAATATCATCTAGCTTTCTTTTTAAAAGCGTACGTTTAAGTGGTTTAATATGATCGATGAAAAGTTTTCCTTCAAGATGATCATATTCATGGAGAATAATTCTAGCCGTGATGCCCCTGAAAGTATTTACCTGTGGAGTAAAATTTTCATCAACATATGAAAGCGTAACGCTTTCATGTCGAATGATGTCTTCTCTCACTCGTGGAATGCTTAAACATCCTTCATTATATTTCCATGGCTCACCATCAAGTTCTACAATATGAGCATTAATAAATGTGCCTTTAAAGCCAGGTTTATCCGGATACGCATCTGTGTCACCATCCTCATCATTTTCAAAAATCTGCTCGCTATCCATTGTAAAAATACGAACACTTTTATTGATCTGTGGAGCCGCTAAACCAACGCCATTGCTGTTATACATAGTCTCCCACATATCTGAAAGTAACTTTTGAAGCCCTTCATATTCAGGAGTAATATCTACAGCTATTTTTCGTAAAATTGGTGAACCGTATGCAACAATGGGAAGAATCATTTTGTGTTATTTCTTGTTTTTTATCAATGCAAATTTATAAAAATTCTATTGTTTGTGTTCCATGTATGTCTGTAACATAATTGTTGCCGCAATTACATCTACATTACCTTTTATCTGCCTGTCTTTTTTCTTCATACCCATATCCAACATTGCATTTACGGCCATTTTAGAAGTGTATCTTTCGTCAACAGTCTCTACCGGAATTTGTGGGAAAGCCTTTTGCAAGCGTTTAATGGCATTTTTTGCAGGGGCTGTGCCATGGGTTTCTGTCTCGTCTAAATTTAGGGGCATACCAATAATTATCTGCTCAACCTTTTCATTTGTAAAATAATTTTTTAAAAAGGGAATTAACTCATGCGAATCAATTGTTTGAAGCCCAGTGGCAATAATTTTTAAAGGATCCGTAACGGCGATACCGGTGCGCTTCTTCCCGTAATCTATTGCGAGGATTCTTGCCATTAACTTATTATTGCTCGGTTAAAATTGTGAAATCTGCAGAAAATAATGGTTGTTCCTTGTGAAGCAAATCAATAAAGCTTTCACCATGTATAGCCAGATAGACTAAAATATTATCAACTCTTTCCTGTAAATTATTTAGAGGATTTACATGTGATTTTATTTTTTTTATTTGCCTTTGTTGTGATTCAAACTTTATCTTTTCAGCCTTTAATATTTTCTTTTCTAAGATTTCAAGTTTATTGAGTGCCTGTATTCTAAGAGCATGCACATGACCGTTTAGTGTGCCGTCAACAGCTGAAGTAACCAATTTTATTTGATCGTATATATTTCTTACCGCCTCTTTCTCGTCATTAATATCAAGTTTAACATCTGATTGCTTCTTCACTATTTCCTCTAACAGTTCGTTTTCAGTTTTAAAGATATCTGTTTCTGTAAAACCAAGGACTTTCATTTTAACTGCTGCTTTTTTTTCGATTACGCTAAAAGAATTTCTTAAAACGAGTGGTGGAAAAAAAATATTTGCATTTTTAAAAACTTCTTTTAACTCAAGCCAGTAAGCTATTTCACCGCCGCCACCTATAAATGCAATATTTGGTAGAATAGTTTCCTGAAAAACCGGCCGCAATATAACGTTGGGACTAAATCTTTCGGGATTAGCATTCACTTCTATTTCAATTTCAGTTTCAGAGAAATGCAAATTAGTATTGACAACTTTAAAACCTTTGCTATCTAGTTCTATCCTTTCTCTGATATCGTCTTTCAAATAAAATAGATTTATTTCTCTGCCTGCAGCCTGTACTTTATACTCATCAGGAAATTTTGCTACAGTTGCAGCCACTACTTTTTCAGAAAACTGCTCGTTCAATTCTTTTTTAATAACCGATGAAAATTCGGTTTTAAAAATTCGGTTATCAGGCATTAAAATTACAAGCCCATATTTATTAAACAGATGATGAACGAATTTAAAAGTAGCATTTTCTACTGTATCATTTTTTGTGTAACAGCGGCGAATAATATCCATTATGTCACTGCCGAATTTTTCAACGGAAAGTTGCCCTGCAATGGCTTCAATGATGGCAATAAATTCTTTGTCTATTAGCATTCGGCCTACTGCGCCTTTTTGCGCTGTATTCCATTTATAACTTGTACCGTTAATGTGCACTTCGCCCAATTCGTCTAGATCTGCATCTTCACTTCCCATATAATAAACAGGAACAAATTTCTTATCAGTAATGATCGTTGCCAACTCCTCACTCAATCTAATAGCATGAAGAATTTTGTAGATAAAATATAAGTGGCCTGTAAAAATATTAGGTTGATGTGCTGTGCAAATGGTAAAAGTATTTTCGCTGAGAAGCGCTTCTATATTATCTTTTAACCTTTCAGAAGTTTCAATTTCATCGTATTGCACTCTAAGCTGAGCAACCAATACTGATCTATTAACAGGATATTTTTCTCTATCTGTTACTGCTTTTTTAAAGCCTTCAATATCTGTTGAATATGTGTAAAAATCTTTTAATTGATTAGCGCCATCTACATAATCCAGTACGAGTCTGGAAAAAGAGTTTGTATTGCGGTAAGAAATTTTGGTAGAAGAAAAATTCATTATCAAATTTATTGAACCTAAAAGTGAGCATTATAAACTCATAGCTAGAAAAAATTAAACAAGTTCACCCTCCAAATCATAGTCAAATGCTTTTGTAATTTTTACCTGCACAAAATCACCAATCACCAGTTTCTTTTTAGTATTTATGATCACTTCATTATCAACTTCCACACTGTCAAATTCTGTGCGGGCAATGTATCTTCCACTTTCTCTTTTATCAACCAACACTTTAAAAATTTTGCCGACTTTTTCTGCATTTTTTTCTAAAGAAATATCCTGCTGCACTTCCATTATTTCCTGTGCACGTTCTTCTTTTTCTTCTGCAGAAATATTATCATCTAATCCATGCGCACTTGTGTCTTCTTCGTGGCTGTAGGTAAAAATCCCAACTCTATCAAACTTCATTTTTTGTAGAAAAGTTTTTAGTTCTTCCACATCTTCTCTCGTCTCGCCAGGGAAGCCTGCAATTAATGTGGTGCGCAAACATATACCCGGAACTTTTTCTCTGATGGCATTTACAAGAATTTCCATTTCGGCTCTTGTAATATTTCTTTTCATTGCGTTGAGCATATTATCTGCAGCATGTTGCAAAGGCATGTCAAGGTATTTGCAAATATTATCATGCGCATTCATTGCATCTAAAATCTCCATCGGAAATTTTGATGGATATGCATAATGTAATCTTATCCACTCCAATCCCGGTACAACAGCCAATTCGTTCAACAACCTTGGCAGTTCTCTTTTTTTGTAAATATCTAATCCGTAGTAAGTAAGTTCCTGCGCAATTAGCATTATCTCCTTTACGCCACGTTTAACGAGTTGCTTAGCTTCATCAACAATACTTTCTATTGTACGGCTAACGTGCTTGCCCCGCATTAACGGTATTGCACAAAACGAGCAGGTGCGGTTACACCCTTCACTAATTTTTACATATGCATAATGAGATGGTGTAGCCAAAAGTCTTTCGCCGATCAGTTCACCTTTGTAATCAGCTTCAAATTGCTTTAGTATTTGTGGGAGTTCCATCGTGCCAAAAAAGGCATCAACTTCAGGTATTTCTTCTTCTAAATTGTTTCGGTAGCGTTCGCTCAAGCAGCCGGTAACATACACCTTATCCAGCTTTCCTTTCTTTTTTAAAGCAACATTGTCTAATATGGTATTAATGCTTTCTTCCTTTGCTTTATCTATAAATCCACATGTATTTATTATCACAATGTTGTGATCTAACTTTTCATTTTCATGGATGGTATCAATATCATTTGCAAGCAATTGTCCACTTAACACTTCACTATCCACCATATTTTTACTACAACCAAGTGTAATAATATTTACTCTGTCTCTTTTTAAGGTTTTTGTTTTCATATTTTTTGCAGGCGCAAAGTTACGTTATTTCAAAAACAAGTTTGCTTTAAAAAGGGTAGCTACTTGAAGCAGGGTTCTATTGTATTATCAATTTACCCAGATTGTCTTCTGCAAAAAATGGCTTGCAAATTTCTTTCGCTTTTTTAAGGCTATCGTGTAAACCATCAGCATTTGCCCCATTTAATGAAAGCGCCCTCTCCAATGCAACTTCTGCAGTTACAAATTGTGTATGTTGAACCGCTTCTGCTATAGCCAACACCCTTAACCCCTTATCTTTAATTTTACCCAACGCACTAATTACGAAACTTAGTGCTAAGAAGTAATTTTTCTCAATTAAAACAAAAAACTGGTTGTTTGCTGCTTTCGGCATTATATTAAATGGAGAATTTACAATTTCGGGAGTGAGATACTTTGATAGTTCCGGAGTTTCTATATTGTTATCGACAAATTGCACACAACCCTGCAATGCCTGCGGGTAAATGCTGAGCCAGCGTAATTTTCTTCTTAAATCGTGCACCTGCAATTCAATATCGGTAAATTCAGCCCCTGTATCCTTATAAAACTGATTAATTTTTTCAATCTCATTATTATAAAACTCCTTTATTAATTCTACTTCTTTTTCAGGAGTTTTCCATCCCGCAGATTTTATTTTCTTTTTTATTTTCTTCGTTCTTGCGGCATCGTTGTTTATCCATTTCTTTTTAATCAAAATTTCATTAATTGCTTTCAGATTCTCATCTCTTTTTGATTCTACAAACAATCTTATGGTGGATGGCATGATTGGATCATTCAAAAAATCTTTCGCAAAGCTGTCGTAATAATCTACGGCACCAATCATATCCTCTAGAGATTTAAAATATTCCATTGCATATTTAAAACGTTTTTTATCATGTAACCCTGCATACAATTTTGATAAACCTTCCAACATAAAAAGCTTTGTGCGTGCATCGTTCTGGTATAAAAAAAGTGCAGGATTGTCTGTTTTAGATGCCTTAACAAAAAGTTCTTCCAATTGTATCAAATAGTATTCAAATCTTCCAGGACCTTGTATCATATTTTGTTGTGAGTTTTTCATAAAATTTTTAGGGGTTTTCAAAAAACGCTATCGTTCCACCAACCCATGTTTTATCTTTATTATAACGGGTACCAATCATTTTACCTTTGCTTAAGCGTGCAAGATTGTGCACTGCAATGGGGCGCTGCCATTCATCTTTCCAAAAATAAAAAAGCCTGATCTCCGCTTTGGCAGGTTCATCTGGCGTTAAAATAATCGGTGCATAATTTACCTTTTTTTGAAGTATCCAATTTTCAGGATCCAATATATTATCAATATCCTGTTGGGTTACATCAATAACAACGCCCATGCCGGCAAAAGAAAAAAGTGGCTTTAAAACATATTCATCCAAATTAACGGGCATAGTAATTTCGTTTAAGAAAAAGGTTTCCGGCACATAGGGATTATCTATAAAAGGCAATGTGAACTTACTAATTCTGTAAAACCAATTGGGATGCGGCACCCACTTTACATCGTATTCTTTTTTTAAATCTATTAGATCAGTTATACTTTCCTGTTGTTGAAGATCATCAAAAATAAGTCTGTTGTAAATGCGTTTTACGATTTGCTTTTCGCCGTTTTGGCTTTCGTAATAAAGCGTTTTACCATCTGCTTTTAATTTTGTGAGACAAACAGTTTTAATGCCTAATAACTGTTCCGTAGCATGAAAATCAATCCTTGTTTTTTGTTGATCAGGGTATATCTCCAGCAAAATAACTTCATCAATATTAGCATCGCCAATGATAATGTCTTTTAACAGCTGTATGTAAGATTCTTTTTTATATCCGTTTAAATAAGAAGAGTAATTTTCGGGTAGTTGTGAATAGGCCTCTGCAATTTCGCTCTGAAAAGCCTGAAATGCAAATAAGGTTGGAAAGCCCTGCATCTCTATTAACTGCGGCTCGTATTCGCCTTTACTATTTTCGCAAATACCAAAATCAAAAACCATGCATTGCGCTTTGCCTTCATCTCCTGGCACTCTAACATCTTCAGGAATACTTCTTTCAGTTAAAGCTTTAAAATTTGGTGCTACAATAATGTCAATGATATCTTCGCAGGCATCAAGCATTTTTTTTGTAAAATCTTTGGGGATAAAAATAGGGGTTTCAGCAATTCTAAAATCCAGAGCATTTGTACTAATTGCCTCAATATTTTTTAAGTAGCTATCGTAAAGCTCTTGAGTAAATTCTTTGTTGAAATTATCTCTTAGTAATTGTTGCATATAACTTTAATAGATGAAAGACTTTAGATACGAGCGCTATCTTTTATTTTGTATTAAAGCTATTTAATAAATTTTATTATGCCATTACAATTACACTAAAGTTTTTTTATGCATCTACTATTTCAAGTTTTGCAAGTGCCGCATTTAAAAAATTTGGCAGAATATGAGCATAAGTGTGTAATATTTTATCAGGGTCGCTCAATTGCTGTATCATGCTTTCCCATTTTCCTTCACCGTGGTTTTCTACAACAATTTGTTTTCTCTCCGGTCTTTGCAAATACATACTCATACCAATAGCATCCGCTTCAGGATGAAATTGCGTACCTACCATGTACTCGTTAAAACGTATAGACATTATTGCACGTTCCAACGGAACATGCGGCCGGCTTTTTTCAATTGCCAAAATTTTGCCACCTAATTTCTTAATTGTATTGTGGTTTGGCTTTGTAACCTGATAATCCCTACTGTCTACTGCATAAAAAGGATCTGTAAGCCCCGCAAATATTGTATCTAAGCCTGCATCTGCTAAATAATGTATAGGGAAAACGCCAAAAGCTGTGCTCTTCCTTTTGCTAACCTCAGCAACATCAAAATACCTGCAGGCGAGTTGAAATGAATGACAAATAAAGAATACCGGCTTTTTGATTATATTATTGTCCGATGCATTAAAATGTTCAGCAGCTTTTATCCAATCGAAAAATAAATTCTCCCAAATGCTTCCCTCACTATCAAGTGGCGAGCCTGGGCCACCACTACATAAATATATATCGTACGTAAAGTCAGGAAGTTCGTTGTGTTGACGCACATTAAACTCATCCCTTACAAGTTCACGGCCATGTAATTCAGCAAATTGATTTAGAATTTCACGAATACACCGCATCCCCTGGTTCTCAACACCTTCATACATATCCAATATTGCCACCCTTAACGGTCCGTTTTCGTACCTACTCATTTTTCAAAAGTAGGAATTACTTCATAAAAACGTTGTAGTATTTGGATAATTTAAAAGCCAAAGTTTTAAAATAAAAGAAGTGATCGAAAACAAAAAATCTTCAAACCATTTTCAAGATTTCAATCTCCTGTAATTTTTTAAGATTTTTTGCCCGGTGTTCAAATTACCGCCAATCAGCTTATGCGTTAAAGAAAATGATAAATAATACAAACTAAATGGCACTTACAGGTTGTTTCTTTATTTTTACCGCTAATAACACATATCTGCGTAAGTTTTCAACAATATTATCACGAATTATACTGGCAATTTTATTGCTGATATTTATTTTATATGGAATTCTTCATTTATCCTCCGTACAAACATGGCTTGTAAAGAAAATTGCCACGAACCTTTCTGAAAAGTTAAATACAAGAGTTACTATAAAAAAAGTTGATGTTCGTTTCTTCAACAAAGTTTTATTGCAGGGGGTGATGGTAGAGGATCTGCAAAAAGATACTTTTCTTTATGCGGGCACATTGAAGGCAAACGTAAACGATTGGTTCTTTTTTAAAGATAAAATATCGCTGGAAAATGTCGGCCTAGATGATGCTATTGTAAATATGAAACGTTCAGATTCTGTATGGAATTACCAGTTTTTACTTGATTTTTTTGCAAATCCGAATAAGAAAACCGTCAAAAGCGCTCCGTTAGTTATTGACTTGAAAGAATTACATTTTAGTAATATTAAATTTAATAAGATTGATGGCTGGATTGGGCAGGACATGATTGCGAACATAGGCAAGCTGGATGTTTTAATGAAACTCTTAGATGTTAAGAATAAAAAGGTTCACATCCAGGAAATTAATTTGCAAAACCCGTTGTTTTCTCAAAGAGATTACCACGGCAGAAGGCCCGAACAACCTAACCTAAAACAAATAATAGAAAAAATACCTGTAATTGGTGCCTTCAAATGGAATGATGGCGGATGGGATATTAAGCTCGATAAACTTGACATGAAGGACGGTGCGTTTCAAAACGA
Source organism: Chitinophagales bacterium (assembly GCA_038225275.1). Lineage (GTDB taxonomy): Bacteria > Bacteroidota > Bacteroidia > Chitinophagales > Chitinophagaceae > Ferruginibacter. Next base: position 32,176 of record JBBREY010000009.1, read on the forward strand.
TAAGTTTACTGAGGAGCCTCCTTTTGTAGATAGGTTTGATGGTAAGCATATTTTTTTTCAAGCTCTGAATGGAAGTATGAAAAATGTAAGTTTTGTTAACGATACACTTACCATGTATGTTAATTTAAATGCCAAAGAAAGAAGCGGTTTTATAGTTAAAAAACTGGAAAGCAACATGAGGCTAACGCCCGAAATCATGGAGTTTAAATATCTCGATCTTGTAACAAACAAGAGTAGGTTGGGAGATTATTTTTCCATGACCTATAAAAGTTTTCAGGAAGATTTTAGCAGTTTTTTACACAATGTATCTTTAGAAGCAAATTTTAAAAAAGGAACGCTCAATAGTGATGACCTCGCTTTTTTTTCTCCGAATTTAAAAAACTGGAAAAGATTGTTTTATTTGGATGGAAATGTAAAAGGACCGCTAGATAATTTTGTTTCAAAAAATATCAAGATAAAAACGGGTAACACTGTACTAGAGGGTAATCTGGCTATGCGTGGTTTACCAGATATTAACAGCACTTTTATAGATTTGCAAGCCAAACAATTGCGTACTAATTACGGGGATATGATTGGAATTGTACCGCAATTAAAAAATATTCAAAAGCCTGCAATTGCTAAACTAGGTACTGTATCTTTTACAGGAAATTTTGTAGGTTTTATAAGAGATTTTGTGGCGTATGGCACTTTTAATACAGGCTTGGGTAACATTACAGCCGATGTAAATATGAAAACGCCCTTGAATAAACTTCCTGCATATTCAGGCAATATTTCCTCAACAGGTTTCAATATTGGCTCATTTATAAAAACTCCTCAACTCGGGCGAATTGCGCTGGATGCAAAGTTATCAGGTACCGGATTTAATTTAAATGATTTGCGAGCAAAAGTTAACGGCAAGGTTCAGTCAATAGAATTTGGTGGCTACAACTATAAAAATTTAGCATTAAATGGTGACTTTGAGAAAAAGCTTTTTGTTGGTCACTTTTCTATAAATGATCCAAATTTGCAAATATCAAGTTTAGATGGTGCGCTGAATCTTTTAGAAAAAAACCCCGGTTTTAAACTACAGGCTAATGTGCAAAAAGCAGATTTAAAAAATCTGGGATTTACAACAGAAGCATTTAATTTTTCCGGAGATTTAGATTTAAATTTTACAGGCAACAATATTGATAATTTTTTAGGAACAGCAAGGGTTTCTAATGCAAAATTACAGGAACAAAATAACCGCCTTTCTTTTGATTCACTCACCGTTAATTCAGAAATTATTGATGGCAAAAAGTCGCTCTCGCTAATTTCAAATGAAATTGAAGCAAACATTACCGGGTATTTTAAAATTAAAGAATTGCCCAATGCTGTAAAAGTTTTATTAGCCCGATATTATCCAACCTATATTAAAACGCCACCATTCAGCGTAAACAGTATTCAGGATTTTACTTTTAAAATAAAAACAAATAACATCGATCAATATATAAAGCTGATTGATCCAAAACTTGATGGCTTTAATAATTCAAATTTTAGTGGCAATTTTAATTTGCAAAATTATAGCCTTAATTTAAGAGCTGTAATTCCACAGTTTATTTACGATAAAAAAGAATTTAATAATACTGTTTTAAACGGAAGAGGATCAAGAGATACACTCATAACAGATATTGCAGTGGAAGATATAATAATCAACGACAGTTTACATCTTCCAAATTCGGTATTGAATGTTGCAACCAGCCATGACCTTTCTTTTATTAAATTAAACACAAGTGCCAGTAAAATATTTGGCGATGCTGAATTAAATGCAAGTGTGCAAACATTGAGCGATGGTGTAAAAATTCATTTTTATCCTTCGTCCTTTATTATAAACAACAAAAAATGGCAATTAGAAAAGGACGGTGAGCTAACGTTGCGCAAAAGATTTTTAGATGCAAGTGAGGTAAAGTTTTATCAGAAAGACCAAGAGATTATTTTAAGGACCGAGCTCTCGGGCGAAAACGACGACACGCATTTGCTAGCTGAACTTAAAAATATTTCTTTAGAAGATTTTGCTTTTATACTGCCTGCTAGTCCGGCTTTAAAAGGATTGATAACAGGTACTGTAACTGCGACAGATATTTTTGGGAAAACAAATATTGATTTTAAAGGAAGAGCAGATAGTTTTGAATTAGACGGAAGGTATTTAGGGAGAGTAAATGTAACCGCAGATGCAAACACAACATCTGGCCTTATTAATTTTAAAACCAATGCCCTAGAAAAAGATTTTGATTTTGCAATTGATGGCTCGCTTAACTATAAAGACACTACAGGCAATTCCTTAGCAATTAAAGGGAATGTAAAAGCTTTAAATATTGATATTTTAAAACCCTATTTAAGTACTGTATTTAGTGATATAAAAGGTATTGCAAATGGTAATTTAAGCATTGCAAAGAATGGAACTGATCTAACTTTAATGGGAGATGCAATAATAAACAACGGAAGTTTTAAAGTTGCTTACACACAGGTACGTTATAATTTTGATCAACAAAAAATACATTTTGGTAAAGACTTAATTGACATTGGCACCATTCAAATAAAAGATACGCTGGGTAACACCGGCACAGTAAGCGGAAAAATGTACCATAAATTTTTTAAAGAATTTTCTTTTGAAGAAATGCGTTTTTCTTCTCCTAAAATACTGTTACTAAATACAACCAGAAAAGACAATGCGCAATTTTATGGAAAAGTAATAGGAAGAGGAAACATGTCGTTGAATGGTGATGTGGCAAACATGAAAATGAATATTGATGGTGAACCAAGCATTACCGACAGCAGCCATATATATTTGCCAACGGGCAACAGTAAAGAGAGCAATGTTATAGATTATATTGATTTTATTCAGTTTGGTTCATTAATGGATAATGGTGGATCTTTAAAAGGAGTGTCAAACCTACTGGTAAATATGAATTTAACGGCCAACCCTGCATGTAAAATAGATGTAATACTGGATGAGCAAACCGGAGATGTTATTAAAGGTGAAGGAAACGGCGAGCTAAATATTACGGTGGGCACAAAAGAACCTTTGTCAATAAGAGGGAGGTACGATCTAACAAAAGGAGAATATACTTTTAACTTTCAAACATTCTTAAAAAAACCTTTTACGCTAAGTAGGGGAAGCATTACGTGGAACGGAGATCCTTTTCTTGCAAACATTGATATGGAAGCTGAATATCTTGCAAAAAATGTAGATATCAGTAGCATCACATCATCAATTAATTTAAGGCAGCAGGAAGATATTTCCATCCTATCAAAAATAACCGGAACGCTAAAAAAACCTGTTATTAGTTTTGAATTTCTGTTGCCGGAGCGAAGTGAATTTAACCGAGATTTTTACGTTAAAAGGCGGTTAGCCGATTTTAAAAATGATGAAAATGAAATGAACAAACAGGTGGCAAGTTTACTTTTGTTTAACCAGTTTATTAGTAACAGCCAGGCTTTAATAACCGGCAGCAGCACACTTGCACTTGCCACAAGCACGATTGGTGGAGCAGTGAGCGCATGGCTTACAAGTGTATTAAGTACCGCATTGGAAAAAGCTACAAATGGTATTGTTTCGGTTTTAGTTGATGTAAATCCGTCACTAAATTTTCAACAGGCAAACCAATTGCAAGCCAATATTAGATCCAGCATAAAGTTTAGAATAAGTAAGAATTTACAGTTGTTGGTTGGTGGAAACATCGATTATAACAATCCGATTACACAACTTTACAGCAAAGGAGTAATTACGCCCGATATTTCTTTGGAATGGTTAATTAATAAAGATGGATCCCTTAGGGTTGTTGGCTTTAACCGAACTACAATTGATTTCACCACAGGCCAAAGAAACCGCTCCGGTGTGCAGCTCACTTATAGAAAAGAAGTAGATAGATTGAGTGATATTTTTAGAAGTAAAAAAAGGATACAAGAATTAGATTCCTTGAAATTTGCTCCAAAGAAAAAGATTTAGAAAACTTTTTCAGGCAAGGTAAAATAGGTGTGAACCTTTGTTAGAAAAATAAATTCTATAATAAAGCCATTTAGAGCCCAACACATTTACAACCCGTTCAAAATATCATGTCCCAGCTTATCTCTTTTTGTGAAAAGATATTTCTCATTGTGTAGATTGGGTTTCATTTCGATGTTCACCGTATCCACCACCTCTAAGCCATAACCAGAAAGACCAGCACGCTTGCGAGGGTTGTTACTCATCAGTTTCATTTTAGTTACATTCAACTCTCGGAGAATTTGCGCTCCTACTCCATAATCTCTTTGATCGCTGGCAAAACCAAGTTCGATATTTGCTTCCACTGTATCTCTGCCTTGTTCCTGTAATTTGTATGCTTTAAGTTTATTTAGCAAACCAATACCTCTTCCCTCTTGGTTCATATATAATACTACACCTTTACCGGCTTCTTCAATAATTTGCAATGCATGGTGCAGTTGCTCTCCACAATCGCAGCGCAAGGATCCCAATATATCTCCCGTCATGCAACTGCTGTGAACCCTTACAAGAATCGGTTCGTCTTTTTCCCAATTGCCTTTTTTCATTGCCAAATGAACTTCGCCTGTATTTATTTGGGTAAATGCAATTAACTCAAAATCGCCGTATTTAGTTGGCATATTTACCCGAACTTCTTCTCTTATAAGTGTTTCATGCTTTAATCTGTATGCAATAAGATCTTTTATAGAAATAATTTTCAAGTTAAATTTTTCAGCAATAATTCTTAACTCAGGTAATCGAGCCATGCTCCCATCTTCATTCATAATTTCCACCAATGCTCCGGCAGGCTCGAAACCTGCAAGCATCGCAATATCAATGGTAGCCTCAGTATGCCCTGCTCTCCTTAACACTCCGCTGTTTTTTGCTTTAAGTGGAAAAATATGACCGGGCCTGCCAAGGTCTTCAGGTTTTGTTGCCGGATTTATAAGTGCTAAGACGGTCTTAGATCTATCATGGGCAGAAATACCTGTAGTACAACCATCGCCAAGTAGATCTACACTAACGGTAAACGCAGTTTCATGGGAAGACGTGTTGTCCGTAACCATTGGCTGCAGTTGTAACTCTTCACATCTTTTTTCAGTAATTGCGGCGCAAATAAGCCCCCGACCATGGGTGCTCATAAAATTTATAACCTCAGGGGTTACGTTTCTAGCAGCAGTTATAAAATCGCCTTCATTTTCCCTGTCTTCATCATCTACAACTATTATTATTTTGCCGGCTTTTATATCTTTAATGGCTTCCTCAACGGTATTAAGCATCTATTTAAATTTATTGCAAAGTTATCTATTAAACAAAATTTGTGTTGATAAACTTTCGTTTTTCGACATTAAGTGAAGACAGCTTTCCTAAAATATTTCTTTTACACTCAATAACACAATAAATTGTTAATAAAACCAGGCTCATGTTACGGAAAAGAGTCGTTTCTTTGCCGCCTAAACATAAGAAATATGCATTTGAGAAAAATTTTACCATTTATTTTTGCTTTGTTAGCCTTGCCTTTCTTTTTGAAAGCTCAGGTTACAACAAGTAGTATATCAGGTACTGTAAAGTCAGCAAACCAATCCCTTTTACCTGGAGCATCAATTTCAGCAGTACACATTCCTACGGGAACAGTATATTCTGCATTGGCACGCTCCGGTGGTCGTTTTGACATTAACAATATGAATCCTGGGGGTCCATATAAAATTACCGTCACATTTTCAGGTTTTGACACTCAAACAAGAGAAGACGTGTTTCTTATATTAGGTGAAACACTTAAAACTGATTTCGAATTGGCGAATAAAACCACTGATTTAACAGCAGTCGTTGTTACAGGGAAAAGAGTTGCCACAGCAAAAACAGGAACTGAAACCAGTATTGGAAGAGCTAAACTAGACATTTTACCAACTATTGGTAGAAACCTTGGTGACTATTTAAGATTTACGCCACAAGCAAAAGTGAACGGTTCAAGTATATCTATCGGCGGTCAAAATAACAGATACAACGGATTCCTTATTGATGGAGCTGTGAATAACGATGTATTTGGGTTGAGTGCTTCAGGTACTAACGGTGGCCAGGCTGGAACTCCTCCAATTAGTATAGATGCAATAGATCAGCTTGTGGTTTCAATTGCACCGTTTGATGCATCAGTTGGTAACTTTACAGGAGGGGCAATTAATGCTGTTACAAAAGCAGGTACTAATATATTCCATGGTTCTGCATATTATGTTTACAGAAATCAAAATCTTGCAGGTCTTACACCTAACGTGCCGGACAGTTTGAGAATAAAGTATCCTAATTTTAAAAATCAAACATCAGGCTTTACAATTGGAGGTCCAATCATTAAAAACAAAGCGTTTTTCTTTATAAACGCCGAAAAACAAAAAGATAACCGTCCACAACCGTATACCGGACCTGAAGGAGGAGTAATTGATTCTATAAATAAGTTAATTACCCATCTTAAATCTAAATACAGTTACGATCCTGGGGACTTTAGAAACAATGAAGATAAAATTGATAGAACAAATATTAATACCCGTTTCGATTTCAATTTAAATCCGGCAAATAAACTAACGCTTAGTTACAGATATACAAAAGCTGAGCGCATAAATGCTAACAGAAGTTCTTACAATGGTGCTACTGGTTCAATT
>JBBREY010000010.1:0-36805 GCA_038225275.1 Chitinophagales bacterium
TGTTATGCGTTTTGTAAAGGTGGAAGACTGGGTAGCAAAAAAATATGTTTTCCTTGTTTGTGTTATAAGCAATGCAGTAGCTTTAATAGCATTTATAGGTAGTTTTATTGAGGCAAGAAAAAACAGAAAAATTAGTAATGGTTAAGAAAGCAGTAGTAAAAAAAATAACAGAAAAAAAGATAAAGGAAAAGCCAATCATTTTAATTACAAACGATGATGATATAACCTCTCCGGGAATTCGTGCATTGGTCGAAGCTGTAAAAGATTTAGGGCGTGTTGTAGTTGTGGCGCCGGATAAGCCACAAAGTGGTATGGGGCATGCCATAACAATTGGCTTCCCTTTGCGCATGCGTAAACTTGATATGTTTGAGGGCATTGAAAGTTGGACAACTAGCGGTACGCCTGTTGATTGCGTTAAGCTAGCAGTTGATAAGATACTTCACCGCAAACCAGATATTTGTTTAAGCGGCATTAACCATGGCGCAAATCATTCAATCAATGTGTTGTATAGTGGTACAATGTCTGCCGCAATGGAAGCGAGCATTGAAGGTATACCGAGCATAGGTTTTTCAATGATGGATTATAGTTACGATGCAGACCTTTCTTCAGCAAAGCAAATAGTTGCCAAGATTGTGCAGGGTGTTATGAAGAAGAAAATTGATAAGCATTTACTTTTAAACGTAAACATACCGGGCGGCGATAAAATTAAAGGCATCAAAATATGTAAACAGGCTTATGCAAAATATGAAGAAGAATTTGCTGAACGCATGGATCCTCATAAGAAAAAATACTACTGGCTTACCGGGGAGTTTAAAAACTTTGATAAATCAAAAGATACGGACGTATGGGCGCTAAATAATAATTATGTTAGTGTAGTGCCGGTGCAATTTGACCTCACTAACTACAAGCTAAAAACTTTGCTTGAAAAAAGTAAACTCTTCTAGCATGTTTAAAAAAGATAATTTTATTTACGGTTGTTTACTAGGCTTGTTTGCACCTATTGTAGGCCTACTTTTTTTAAAGTATTACAAATTTGGAATGCTGAGTTTAAAAGAAGTATTGCAGTTTATTTATACCCAACCGGGGCACGGCATATTAACAGCAGGATTGAGCGTTTCTTTAATGATGAATGCATTCTTTTTTACCATGTATGTAAACGGTAGAAGAGATGAAACGGGAAAGGGTTTATTCGTAACAACTGTGCTGTATGGAGTTGTTATTTTGCTTATTAAATACCTGAGTTAAGATATTAAAAGCACTCTTCTATTTGTATTCGTATTCAATGCTTCCCATTAATTTGCGCTCATCAGTAAAGCAACGTTCTTTTATTCTCAATCCATTTTCGTAACTATATTTCCATACGTAATAACTTTTGCTTCCCTCCTCCACAGCTGTCATTTGTGTGATTAATCCAGCATTGTTGTATTCAAATATATAATCTGGCTTAGCATTTTTGCTATATTCATTTGCCTGAACAATATCGGTAAGCCTATTTTTAGTATCGTAGTAATAATAAAATTTTGTTCCGTTTTTAGTGTCTTTTTCTATTGCAACATTTCCATTCTCATCTAAGGCAAACAGAATATCGGTGCTGTCTCCGCCATTTTTAACCCTCGTGATTTTTAAGGGCTTTTTATTTTCATATTTATAAAGATGCTCTTCCTTTATTTCATTGCCGAAATCATCGTCGGTAGACCGCACAGAAGATACAATGCTGCTTATAAGATTATCGGAATTATAAGTGTACGTAATTTGAGTAACCGACAACAAAGAACTGTCATATGTATTAATTAGTCTACCATCTTTATTGAAAGTTGACGTAAAAAGCGACGCAGCAGTAATGTCGGCTTTAGTATAAAGATCAGCCCTTGTATAATCTCTATTTAATTTTTTTTCACAGAAAAACCCATTGCTTTCCGACCCATTATCTTCGAAACTTTTAAGAACAATTTTTTTGATTTTATTTTCTTTATAAGATTTCATATCTCCTACAACCTGGGCATTGCTTACCAAATCTTTATAGTAATACTGAGCCTTTGCATTTGTAAAACCTGCAAACATTAAAAATCCGGAAAGTATAATCTTAATCATCAAATAAGAATTTGTATATGAGTAAAAATACAATGGTTTCATTTGTTTGTTCACAACATCAAGATAAAGTTTATTATTTTTAACAAAATTAACTTGTGAGCCATTTAAAGGAAAGAAAAGAAAAAAGTTGCCTTAATTGTAATGCCTTTGTAAATGGTAAGTATTGCTCGGTTTGTGGGCAGGAAAATCTTGAACCTCAGGAATCACTCTGGCATTTAATTGTTCATTTCTTTAATGATATTACTCACTTTGATGGAAAGTTTTTCAGCTCTGTTAAATATGTTATTACTAAACCGGGTTTTCTTACTACAGAATATTTTAGGGGAAGGCGTATGTCTTATCTAAATCCGGTAAGATTTTACGTGTTTACTTCCTTTATTTTCTTTTTAATCTTTTTTTCCTTCATAGTAAATATGAATGATTTTAAGATTAAAAAAAATGAAAATACAGAATTGTCAAAAACTAGCTCCGATCAGGTAGATGGCATATTAAAAAGCATAGGTGTCGACTCGTTAAAAAAACTTGAGAAAAAAAACAAATCTAAAACCAACATAAATATATTAGGAAGTGGTAAATACAGAGATAAAAAACAATTTGATTCATTAAAAAGCCTTGGGTTAACAAAAGAAACATGGATTGGAAATATATTTATAGAAAGGGGTTTTAAAATAAATGAAAAATATGATAATGATAACACAAAAACATTGGATGCATTATTAGAGAACTTACTACATTCCATTCCACAAACATTATTTTTTACGCTACCGCTTTTTGCACTCATTTTACAAGTCTTATATGTAAGGGACAGAAAACATTATTACGTATCACATGTAATTTTCACAATTCACTTTTATATCTTCATCTATATAGATTTGTTGGTGATGTATCTTTTAGGATTATTATCACAGTTTAGATATTTAGGGTGGCTAAGTATTATAGAGCTAATATTAGGGATAGGTGTTTTTTACTATGCCTATCGGGCCATGAGAAATTTTTATGAGCAAGGTCGATGGAAGACCTTATCAAAGCTTTTTATTTTATGTTTTGCGCTGATATTTTTGGCAGTCATTTTTGTGTTTATTGCCGTTGGTTTATCAATTTATAAAATGTAACAATGAACGATACTTTTTTGCGGCTCGTAAACATTATGGATGAGCTTAGGGAGCAATGCCCTTGGGATAAAAAACAAACTATACAGACCCTTCGCCATTTAACCATTGAAGAAACCTACGAACTTGTAGATGCCATAGATATGGATGACTGGGAAGGCATAAGAGAAGAATTGGGAGATTTGCTGTTACACATTGTTTTTTATGCAAAAATTGGAAAAGAAAAAAACGAGTTTTTATTAGATGACGTAATTAACGGTATTTGTGATAAACTTATTTCCCGCCATCCACATATTTATGGAGATGGTAAAATGGAAGGCTTAAAAAAAGTGACTACAGAAGAAGACGTAAAAGAAAATTGGGAAAAATTAAAATTAAAAGAAGGGAAGAAGTCAATATTACAGGGAGTGCCTAAATCACTTCCGTCTATGGTAAAGGCCATACGCTTGCAGGAAAAATCAAAGACGGTTGGCTTTGAGTGGGAAAATCTAGAACAGGTTTACGCTAAGGTAGAAGAAGAGTTGATGGAGCTTAAAGAAGCTGTAAAAACGGGTGATCATAATGAGATAGAAAATGAAATGGGAGATGTATTTTTTTCTCTTGTAAATTTTGCAAGGTTTTTGCAGATAGACGCTGACAGTGCTCTGGAACGCACAAACAAAAAATTTATTCGGAGATTTATGGCTATAGAAGCGGTTGCTACAGCACAAAACAAGTCTTTGCAGGATATGAGCCTCACAGAAATGGATGCTATATGGAACGATATCAAGAAAAAAGAAGTTCAATAATTTTTACATTTTATCCAAACTAAAAATTGCAGATACCGGGTATACCAAATCGCTTTTTAAAAGATAATATTTATCTCTTATTCATTTCGTTGTTATTTCTCACAGTCTCTGTATTCACAGGCAAAGCTCCATCAGCTCAAAACTTAACGAAAGCCTATACACACGAACTTCAAGAACAAATAAACAGATCAGAAAAAGAATTTGCTGATCTTGTCCAAAATAATGCAACCATAGATGAGCTAATTAACAGCACAAAAAACGCTTCGTCTTTCAAAAAAACAAACTTAAACAATCAATATTTTTTTGTTTACAGAAACATAAAAGGTTTTACCCAATTGACCTTCTGGAATACTCAAAATATTATTCCAGATGCAGACATTGTAAACATTACAGAAAATAGTTTTTTTAGAAAACTAAACAATGCCTATTATTTTATTCAGAAAAAAAATATTGGTGATAAGATTATTGTGAACTTAACGCCAGTTAAATGGCAATATAGTATTGCCAGTAATTACCTCAAAAATAGTTTTCTTGTAAATCCTGCAACTGGTTCAAATTTTGAAATCAGTCTTCAAAAAAATAATTTAGCAGTGCTCAATAACAAAGGAGCATTTTTATTTAGTTTAAAAAATATTAATCCCGGCGAGCGATCAAATTCCCGAACAACTATCTGGCTAAGAATATTTTCTTTAATTCCGTTGTTGTTGTTCTTACATTTTACTTCGTTACAGTTTCTAGAAAGACGTAGTTTTTTGTATGCCGTAACATTTCTATCGTTGTCTCTTTTATTTTTAAGGCTACTTACTTATTACTTTTTTAATATACTACAACTACGCAGTTTTGAATTATTCGATCCGAGCATTTATGGGTCAAGCCTTATTCTTAGGTCGTTGGGAGATCTTCTAATAAATGCATTGCTTTTTTTCTGGGTTATCAGTTTTATTAAAAACCATATTCTAAAGGCTTCATTTTATAAAAAATATTTTACCCAAACCTATAAATGGGTCATTCTCTCTGTTGCTGTAATAGCTATATTGTTAGTAACATACACAGCTGCTGAAGTAATAAAATCTATGGTGGCAGATTCACAGATTTCGTTTGATGTACTGAATTTTTTTACGCTTAATGTTTACAGTATAGTTGGTTTCGTAATACTCTGTTGCATTGCTATTAGCTATTATTATTTTTGCAGAACAATTTACCTTCTTTTAAAAAGCATTTTCCCTGCATTTGCTATTCCATTTTTTTTAATGGTTACCGCAGTAGGATTGTTTTTGTTAACTTTTAAGATTGGTAATATTAAAGGTGGTTTTGAACTATATGGCGTTTTATGGTTGTTGTTGTTTTTCCTTTTAGTTAAATACGAACTTGAAGGCATTTTCTCTCGAAGTGTTATTATTTCGAGAATGGTTTTTTGGCTCTTCTTTTTTTCTGCTTCCATTTCATTGGTCATCATTTCTGAAAATGGTAGAAAGGAATTAAGAAACAGACAACATTATGCAGAATTAATTGCAGCAAAATCAAACCCTATAAACAACGTGCTGCTAAATACTGTATTAACCGATTTTAACCCTACCCTTCTCGCAACAAAATTTAATCTATTTTATCAAGAAAGAACCGCCTCACTTCTTCGAGACAGTTTAACGAATAATAATTTCACCAGTTACTCAGATAAGTTTGTAACCAAAGTCTTTGTTTATGACAATATTGAAAATCCCCTCTATAACCAAGATCCTGTTTCATTTAATTCCATAGATGGAATTTTAACTACGCAGGCAAAACCTACAGCGGTGAATGGTTTAAAATATTTCTATTCGGGTTATGAAGAAATAAATTACATCTCTAAAATTATTGTGAGGGATTTTAATAATGTTTTGCTGGGATATGTTTTTGTTGTTATAAATGCGCAAAATGTAACAACTCAAAATCTTTCACCTGAGTTGTTCAATAGAAGTAATAATAATTCAATTGAAAATTCAAACGATTACTCCTTTGCTGTATACGAAAAAGGTAAACTCATAAACAGTCACAATGATTACGCATTTTCATCCCGCTACCAAGAGAAATATTTTGCGGGTGGTTCTTTTTTAATGGATACAAAAAATAATTACAATGAGCTTTGGTATAATGCAGGTGCCGATAAATATGTAGTGCTCGTAAAAGAAAATAGAATCTTAATAGAGTTGATCACACTCTTCTCATATCTTTTTTGCTCTTTCTTAATATTAAGTTCGCTCTCTTGGCTAATCGCTACGCTTATAAAATCAAAACTGCGAATGAAGGCGTTAAAAAGAAAGTTTCAACTTACAATTAAACAACAGGTGCATGGTACTATTATATTTTTTAGCATTTTCTCTTTTTTAATTATCGGTATCAGTACAATCTTATTTTTTATAAATAGATACGAGATTAATAATAAAGAAAATCTTAGCCGAACTATAAAAAATATCGAGGAGGAAATCAGACCTGAAATTTCAGGCGAAAAATTAACCGGAAATATTTTTAATGCTGATGATATAGGCTCTAATCTATCAAATGAAAATATTGTAAACAATCTTGCTAAAATTTATGGGCTCGACATCAATCTCTACAGACTTTCAGGAGATCTTCAGATCACTTCTTTGCCTTTACCATATCTAAAAGGGATAATTAGTCCGAAAATGAATCCGTTAGCATACAATCATTTAAACGACGGAAAAGAAATACAGTATTTTCAAAAAGAGCGAATTGGAACACTTGAATTTATTAGTGGCTATATTCCGGTAACAGACAGCACCGGAAAGGATATTGCATACTTAAACATTCCAAACTATATATCTCAAACAAAAATTAAAGAAGAGATTTCAAATTTTTTAATTACAATAATTAACCTCAATGCATTTATTTTTTTAATTGCGGGATTGGTTGCCCTTATCATTACCAACAGAATTACGAATTCCTTTTCGTTTATCAGCGACAAAATGAAAAAAATAAATCTTGGCAAAACCAATGAGCGAATGGTATGGAATAGAAATGACGAAATAGGTGCTTTGGTACAGGAATACAATAAGATGCTTTCGCAGCTAGATGACAGTGCGGCTGCACTTGCAAAAAGTGAACGGGAAAGTGCGTGGCAGGAAATGGCAAAACAAGTTGCACACGAAATTAAGAATCCACTTACACCGATGAAATTGAGCATGCAGTTTCTGCAAAAGTCGATTGAAAATGGTGCGCCTAATATTAAAGAACTAAGTGCAAGGGTATCTGCAACTCTTGTGGAGCAAATAGATCACTTAAGCCAGATAGCAGGCGAGTTTAGCCGTTTTGCGACTATTGAAAAAGCCTCACCGGAAATCTTTAATTTAAATGATGCCTTGCTTTCTTTACAACAATTATACACTAGTGATGCTAAGAATGATTTTACATGGAAAATCGTTGATGGAAAAATTATGGTTAATGCAGATAAAACCCATATAAACAGAATACTCACAAACTTAATATTAAATGGACTTCAATCGGTTAATGAAGGTGTAAAACCTTGTATTGTATTTGAAGAAACAATTACTGACAAAAAAGTGCAAATAACAATAACCGATAATGGCTCTGGTATAAGTGATGAAATAAAGCCTAAAATATTTATGCCAAATTTTACTACCAAATCTTCGGGAACAGGCTTAGGTTTGGCTATGTGTAAAAGAATGGCGGAACAAGCAGGCGGAGATTTACATTACGATACTTCGAGTAAGGGAACATCCTTTATTTTAACTTTGCCGCTCATTTCATGAGGAAATTTTTAAATCCCTTTTAATCTTTTTCGGCTTTCTGTAAAATCTGTAAAATCAAGTAAGGAAAAGCTGCTTAAGTTTTTTTCTTTAGGAAGCATTGCTTTTTGCGCAGAAAAAACACCATACCTAATATCATCGATTCCTTTTAAACTATGTGCATCTGGATTTACAGAAATGAGCACATTTTTGTCTAACGCATACTTTATTTCCCGCCAATCAATATCAAGTCTGTTAGGGTTTGCATTTAATTCAATTACAACATTGTTTGCTGCGCAGGCATCTATGATCGTTTTAAAATTTAATGGGTAACTAGGTCTGCTCAGCAGTAAGCGCCCTGTTAAGTGTCCTAAAATGGTTGTATAAGGGTTCTCAATGGCTGTGATCAGCCGATGCATGGCTTTTTCTTCCGTCATCTTTAAGTTGCTGTGTACAGATGCAATCACCAAATCAAAAGTGCTTAGTATATTATTTGAATAATCTAAACTTCCATCATTCAATATATCACTCTCAATACTTTTAAATATTTTGAAGGGCGCAAGTTTTTTATTTAGTTGATCAATTTCTACATGCTGGAGTTTAATCTGCTCTTCATTTAAACCTTGTGCGTAAAATGCAGTTTTACTATGGTCGCTCATAGCCATGTATTCTAATCCTTTCTCCATACATGCCCTAGCCATTTCTTCTATGCTGTTATTTCCATCGCTCCAGGTACTATGGCAATGTATGAGCCCTTTTATATCATTTTCGTGGAGATGGTTGTTTAAATAGTCGGTCTGCTGTAGTATTGCGACATCTTCTCTTACAAAAGCCGGTAAAAAAGGCAATTTTCTTCGTTCAAAAAATTCTTCCTCACTAGTTGCAGCTTCAACATTATTGTTTAACGCTTCGTAAAAAGAAACTGATGAAGAAGTTTGAATTAATTTCTCAATAACATTTTCAATAACTGCATAAATTTTTACATTTATTCCTGCACTTGTTTTGTATAAAATTGAATTATCGTCTTTACTTATTAATTCGAATTCTTGTAACTTTAAAATGCTGTTCGCTACAATATTTACTTCTTCATTTACCACAAATTCCAACTGAGAAATTACCTCCATTTGCCTTGCAAAATCTCCAGTTACAAAAACCTTTTTTTTAGCAAATAATTTTTGTAATAATTGATGAATTTCTTCTGCAATATTTATTGTTTGTGAGTAGAGGTAACTACCTTTATTTTTTAAATAGAATTCGATGTATTCTGCAACTGCTGTCTGGGTTTTTTCTCCAAATCCTTTGTATAGTTTAAGTCGATTTTCTTTACATGCGTATAGCAACTCTCCAACACTTTCAAGTTCCATTTCTTTCCAGATAGTATTGATTTTTTTAGGACCTAATCCTTTTATTTTTATCATTTCTAAAACACCAATTGGTGTTGAAAAAATTATTTCTTCCAGCTGCAATAATGTACCGTTTTTTAATATTTCCTCAATTTTTTTTGCAGATGATGGACCAATTCCTTTTAAGTGTTGAATCTCGTTCATATCAATTTGAGATAATTGCACAGGTAATTTATCAATGGCGAATGCTGTTGATGAATATGATTTTGCTTTAAAACTATTTTCTCCATGTATCTCCATAAGCTTTGCAAGAAGAGAAAATAAATCTGATATTTCTGAATTAGTCATGCCTAAAAAATGCTTTAGTAAAATGTAAAGTTTAATGTTTGTCGTTTCCTTATCTAATATTTCTAAAGAAAACTTGAATAAAAAATTAAATAAAAATTGACTTTAGTGTTGGTGTTGAAAAAATTATTTCTAATTTATTAAAATTCTATTAAAATAAAGATAGGTATTTATAGTTTTCTCTAAAAGCCCTTTCAGTACTGCATTACAGTGCATAAAAAAGGTTCCGATGAAAATCGGAACCCATGAATTGTAGGATTTTTAAAGCAGGTTTTTTTACTTTTTCGCCATCGCCTTTTTAGGAGCCGCTTTTTTTGCAGGAGCTGCCTTTTTAGCTGGTGCTGCTTTTTTAGCAGGTGCAGCTTTCTTTGCAGGAGCTGCTTTTTTAGCTGGCGCTGCTTTCTTAGCAGGAGCTGCTTTTTTTACTGGAGCTGCTTTTTTAGGAGCTGCTTTTTTTGCAGGAGCTGCTTTCTTCGCAGGTGCTGCTTTTTTTGCTGCAGCTTTTTTAGGAGCTGCTTTTTTTGCTGTTGCCATTTTTTTGAATTTAATTATGGTTAGTAATAATACTTAAAAATAAATACTATTTTGATACTACCAAAAAAAAATAAAAAAATTACGCTGTTTCGGCTACTGCATTTACAGAAACAAAAGTTTTATCGCCCTTTGTTTTTCTAAATTCAACCATACCATCAGTGATAGCGAAGATGGTAAAATCTCTACCAACTCCAACGTTTTTTCCTGGATGATATTGAGTACCACGCTGGCGAATAATAATATTACCAGCAATGGCCGGCTGCCCTCCAAATATCTTAACGCCTAATCTTTTGCTTTGCGAATCACGACCGTTTTTTACGGAACCTTCGCCTTTTTTATGTGCCATTTTTTGTTGTTTATTAGTTTACAGTTTTGTTGTTTTTTTTGATATCTATTTTATGGAAATTTGGCCATAAAACATCACTAGAAACAACTAGGCTATTGCAGTTACTTTTAAATGAGTATACTGTGTACGATGACCGTGCTTTTTACGGAAACCTTTTCTTCTTTTCATTTTAAAGGCTATAACCTTTTGCCCTTTAACCAGGTCGCTAATAATTTCCGCAGTTACAATAGCTTTAACGCCTGCTCCGCTTAAAATGTCATTGCCATTTTGCGTGAACAACACCTCAGAAAACTCAACAGAATCTCCTGCTTTACCCTCAATATGAGGAACGTACAGGCTATCACCTGCTTTTACTTTAAATTGCTGACCAGCTATTTTTACAATTGCTAACATATCGAATCCAAATTTAGGACTGCAAAAGTAAGACATTTTATATAATTTAATCTAACTTTTAAAAGAATAATGTTTTTACTTCTGAAAAAATTAAAAAAAATCCTTTTTACTACACAATATCAACAGATTATGTATAAACAGGGTTTACATAATCAAAATTTTAAACCCAATATTTAATGTAGAAATAACTCTTCTTTAGATTTAAGTGGAGTGAAACATTCTATCTGTATTCCCGCCTTTCAAAGATTATTGGAACTATTAGTTGTTTTCAACATATGATTTAAAATTATTTAAAATTGCCTGCCAACCTTGCTTTTGAAGTTCAGCAGTATTTTCTTTTTCTGGCTCAAAACTCTCAGTCACTTTCACACCTTCAGCAACTTTTTCAAAATGAATATTTACTTTCCTGCCGTCCAATAGCATAAATGCAATGTCTTCTTCGGTTTTAATATGAGAATAATGTCCTACAAAATCAAAACCCATGCTACCATCTTTTGCTTCCATACGATAAGTGAATTTCCCTCCTGTCGTTAAATCATTAATTGCATTTATAGTTTGCCAATCTTTAGAGGCATTGTTCCAATTTACTATATGCTCAGGCTGCGTAAAACATCGCCATACTTTTTTTAAGGTTGAATTTATTAATGTGTGTATAACAATGCATTCTTTTGTATCTACAACCGGTATAGGAATCTTACTCATATCCATATGCAACATGTTCCAGCGGTGGCCATCAATATCTGCGAAGCCAAAGCCATACATCCAACCTTGTTTGTCTGAAGGGTTGCTAAAAATTCTACCGCCTGCTGCTTCAACACTGTTAACCATTGCATCGATTTCTGCTCTATCGTCTGCATCAAACGAAATTAAAACTTCGGATGACTTACTTGTATCAGCAAGATCATTTTTAGTAAACCTTCTAAAAACATCTTCCTGGAACAGCATTACGACCATATTTTTTTCGCCTACTAAAAAACATGCAGAATCATTTGAATTGCCATGGGCTGTATTGAGCACAAAGCCTATAGCATTATAAAACTCTATTGATTTTGCAACATCCTTTACAGGAAGGTTGATCCACATTCCTTTAATAGCCATACTATTTAATTTAGATACTAAAATTAGAATTAAATAATTTTACGCACAATAATTTACACCTCTATATTCATGTACATCAAGGAACAAATACATTCCCATTTTATAAACATTCTTGCGGGTAGAATTTTAATGCTCAAGCAAACACTTGCAGATTTAAAAGAAAGTGGCAGCAATGAGACAAAAAGTACTGCAGGCGATAAACATGAAACTGCATTGGCGATGTTACAAATAGAACAAGCCAATACACGTGCACAATTGCACAGTGTGCTAGAACAAATGGAATCGCTTTTAGGTTTTAATCCTGCTATTACTACTACTAAAATTTTACCAGGCAGTTTTGTAAAAACAAATAGAGGTAATTTTTATATTAGTGTCGCCTTGGGTAAATCAAATATAAACGGCGAAATAATCATGGCTATTTCACCTGAGTCACCACTTGGTGCTAAATTGTTGGGTTGTTCTGAAAGAGATGCCGTCGCAGTAAATGGCAATATTTTTATAATTGCAAAAGTTGAATAAAATAGAAATAGCGTTATTTACTCTGCAGCAACATTGCAAAAATTACGTGCTTAAAGTCCACACCTATAAATCAAACACAAACAACATGGCAACTATAAACGCATTGATTTTCCTGTAAAAAATGAAATTGTATATTCGCTAAGCGAGAAAAATTATGAGAAAAATTGTTGGTTATATTTATAGTATTTATGCGCTGCTTACATTCATTTTAGTAATGTTGTTGCTGTTTCCGTTTATAGTTGTGGCTTCGCTGTTTGGAAAGGTAAAGGGAGGCAATATGATATACAGCATTTGTAGATTTTGGGCGGATGTTGTATTGTTTTTGTGGGGTATTAGGCATTCAAATATTTTTGAAGCACCAAAAGCTAACGGCCATGCTGTAATTTTTGTGTTTAATCATATTTCTTACATGGATATTCCCTTTATGCTGAAGGCTTTTAGAAAAGAGCCAATAAGAATTTTAGGAAAAGCAGAGATGAGTAAAGTGCCTGTGTTTGGTTACATTTATAGAAAAGCAACGGTGATGGTTGATAGAGAAAGTGATGTTGGCAGAACGAGAAGTGTGCATCAATTGAAAAAGGTTTTGGCGAAAAATATATCTGTAGTAATGGCGCCTGAAGGCACGTTTAATATGACCAATAAACCGCTGAAAGACTTTTTTAATGGCGCATTTAAAATAGCAGTTGAAACAAAAACGCCCATACAGCCAGTTCTTTTTTTAGATGCTTATGACCGCTTAAATTACCACAGTATTTTCAGCCTTAGTCCAGGGAAATCGAGGGCAGTTTTTTTAAATGAAATAATGCCGTCGAATGACACTGCATTATTAAAACAAAAGGTTTATAGTGAAATGGAAACAGCATTGTTGAGATATAAAGCAAGCTGGATACAATTATAAAAAAAGATGACCGAGGCAAATGAATTAAATTTTAATGAACCAACATCTGGTTATTGGGCAGAAATTATTCTTCCACTCGCATTGCCTAACGTGTATACTTATAGTGTACCCCTAACTATGATAACGATTGCTCTACAGGGCTGCCGTGCAGAAGTTTTGTTTGGAAAGAATAAAAAATATGCCGGCATTATAAAAAAATTAATTACCGAACAGCCTGCTTACAAAACAAAGCCAATATTAAATGTGTTGGATGATGCACCGCTTATTTATCCGCAACAATTACAGTTGTGGCAATGGATGAGTGAATATTACATGTGCACCGAAGGCGAAGTAATGGCAGCGGCACTCCCCGCAAATTTTAAACTAAGCAGTGAAACAGTTTTAATTTTTAATGAAGAATATGGGGATGATTTTTCTGCACTTGGTAATGAAGAATTTTTAGTAGGAGAGGCATTGTTAATTAAAAAAGAATTGACAATTACAGAAGTGCAACAGGTGATGGATGCCACACACGTATACCCAACAATAAAAAAATTAATTGAGAAAAATGTTTGTTTTATAAGAGAGGATTTAAATGAAAAATACAAAGCAAAAAAAGAAAATTATGTCATACTAAATCCAGCGTTTGCAAATGAAGATGCACTTGCCCCTTTATTAAATGACTGGAAGGGTGCACCAAAACAAATGGAATTACTCCTTGCATTTTTGCATGTGAATAAAACTGAAGGAGAAGTTACACAAACGGCTTTGTTAAAAAAAGCCGGCGCCTCCGCAGCTCAGCTAAAAGGTCTTACGGATAAAAATATTTTGTTTGTTGAAAAGCGAAGTATTGACAGAGTAAAAATTTTACCTAAAAATATAAATATCGATTTTGACCTGAGCAAAGCTCAAGAAAGTGCTTTGGAAGAAGTGCGACACATTTTTACAGAGAAAAATGTTTGCCTGTTGCATGGAGTAACCAGCAGCGGCAAAACACAACTATATATAAAGCTGATAGAGGAATATTTTATGCAAGGCAAACAGGTTTTATATCTGTTACCGGAAATTGCCCTTACAGCTCAAATCATTCGTCGCCTCCAGAAACATTTTGGTGGCAACATTACTATTTACCACTCCAAATTTAATAACCAGGAGCGCATAGAACTCTGGAATAAAATAAGAACAGGCGAAATAAAAATTGTCTTGGGTGCAAGAAGCTCGTTGTTTCTTCCATTTAAAGATTTGGGACTTGTGATAGTTGACGAAGAGCACGATCCATCTTACAAACAACAAGACCCTGCACCACGCTACAACGCAAGAGATGCAGCTATTTTTTATGGTTCGCTTTTTAAAGCAAAAATAGTACTAGGAAGTGCTACACCATCTCTCGAAACTTACTACAACGCCAAACAAAACAAATATGGATTGGTTGAATTGAATGAGCGATTTGGTGGGATAAAATTGCCCGAAATTGAAATTATTAATACCACGCAAGTTGTGCAAAAGGGTAAAGTAATGATAAGCCCACAGTTGAAAGAAGCGATACAGAAAGCAGTTGAGGCAGACAGGCAGGTAATACTTTTTCAAAACCGCCGTGGTTACAATCCATATCTTATTTGCGGTACCTGCGGCTATTTACCGCAGTGTGTGCATTGCGATGTGTCGCTTACGCTACACAAATACAGCAACAAATTACATTGCCATTATTGCGGCAGCACTTATCCAAAATTGGTAACCTGCCCCGCATGTGGTACAAATAAATGGCTGGAGAAAAATTTTGGTACAGAAAAAATAGAAGAGCAGCTGGAAAATGATTTTGCCAATTTTAAAATTGCACGGATGGATGTAGACAGTGTGCGAGGCAAAACTGCACATGACAATTTAATTCATCTTTTTGAACAACAACGGCTTGATATTTTGGTAGGAACGCAAATGGTAGTAAAAGGTTTAGATTTTGAAAAGGTGAGTTTAGTTGGCGTGTTAGATGCAGATGGATTGCTAAGTTTTGCCGATTTTCGGGCGAATGAAAGAGCTTTTCAATTGATGGAACAGGTAAGTGGCAGAGCCGGCAGAAAGCATGAGCAAGGCAAAGTAATGATACAGGCTATCAATGTAAAACATCCCATTCTTTTACTGGTACAGCAACATGATTATGAAAAATTTTATCGTTTTGAAATAGAGAAAAGGAAAGAATTTTTTTATCCGCCTTTCAGCAGAATGGTAATGGTGACTTTAAAACACAGAGACAAAGAAACAGTGGAAGCCGCAGCAAATAAATTGGCGCAATTACTTTCGCAAGATTTAAAAGATTTTATAACCGGGCCTGCAGCGCCTGTTGTAGGGCGACTTCGCAATATGTATCTCATGGAGCTTATGATAAAACTTCCAAAAGAAGCAGGTATGAGTTTAACCTATAGAAAAGTAATTCGCAACCATATAAATTTATTGCAGGGCGAAAAAAACTATAAATCTGTTGTGGTTGTAACAGATGTAGATCCATTGTAGATGACTAAACTTTTATAAAAATTCAGTTTTTGATTGTCCTGGCAAAGAAGCAGCTTTGGTCATCATCGTTGTGTCACTCACTTCAGGGTTATACCTTTTTTTCATCTTTAATTGTGCAACGGATTAACACAAATTTCATATTGTTTCAATAATTTGCAACATGCATTTTCAGGAAAATTATTCATTAAAAAGTTTAAACAGCTTTGGTATAGATATCAAGGCAAAATATTTTACCAGTTTTAAAGATGCTGACGAACTTTCAGAAATTTTATCAGAAAAAGAAGAAAATAAATTAATACTAGGCGGTGGAAGTAACATACTTTTTACAAAAAACTTTGATGGTCTTGTTTTAAAAAATGAGATAGACGGTATAGAGATTATAAAAGAAGATGAGCAACATATTTACGTAAAAGCCGGCGCAGGTGTTGGCTGGCATCAATTCGTTTTATTTTGCATAAAAAATAATTTTGCCGGTGCTGAAAACCTTTCTCTTATTCCCGGCAGTGTTGGTGCTTCGCCCATGCAAAATATCGGTGCCTACGGTGTGGAAATAAAAGATATTTTTTATTCACTGGACGCCTTCCATATTAATGATAAAAAAATAGTTTCGTTTACAAACAGCAACTGCGAATTTGGTTACAGAGAAAGTGTTTTCAAGAATAAATTAAAGGGCGAATTTGTAATTACTTCCGTCACTTTCAAACTAAATAAAGTCCCCAATTTTAATATTAGTTATGGTGCTATAGAAACAGAATTGCAAAAGATGAACGTGCAAAATTTAAGCATAAAAGCCATATCAGATGCAGTTATTAGGATACGACAAAGCAAATTACCTGACCCAAAAGTTATCGGTAACGCAGGCAGTTTTTTTAAAAACCCAACTTTAAAAAATGAACAGTTTGAAGAATTAAAAAAAGAATTCCCATTAATAGTTGGTTATGCCATTGGCGACACTGAAACTAAATTAGCAGCCGGGTGGTTAATAGAAAAGTGTGGCTTTAAGGGGTATCGCAAAGGTAATGCAGGTTGTCACGAAAAGCAGGCTCTTGTATTGGTAAATTATGGCAACGCAACCGGAGAAGAAATTTTACAAGTAAGTGAAAAAATAATTAATGCAGTAAGACTAACTTTTGATGTAAGCCTGCAAAGAGAGGTGAATATTGTTTAAAAATAACAAGCAATAAGTTTCAAATTTTTGGGAGTCGAAGATGAGGTTTACATTTTCGTTTTTATTGACTTATGTCAATAGATGTATCATTTGTAAATAATATATTTACAGCAAAATTATCACTAACCAAAAAAATGTTATGAAAAAGTTTTTTATTTTCTTGGGGATTTCGTTCGTTATGACATTGCCTGTAATAGCTCAAAAAGCGGCTAAAGGAGCTTATGCAGAATTAGGTGGTGCAGGCATAGCATCTTTAAATTATGATATGCGTTTAATGAAAAAAAATGATGGTCTTGGTTTTAGAGTTGGTGTTGGTGGATTTTCTGTCAATGATGGCTATTTTAAAACCACCGCATTTTTTTTACCATTAGAATTGAATTATTTAATAGGTAAAGATGAAAAACATTATTTTGAACTTGGCGCAGGCGCAACAGTTGTGTCTTTAAAAGACCGGGCACTTGATCCCTCCTATTCAATCTCTAACAATAATAAATTCAATTCAACTTTTGGTCACCTTTATTTCGGTTACAGAATTCAACCCAAAGATGGTGGTTTTTTATTTAGAGCAGGATTAACTCCTGTTTTTGCAAAGGGTTATTTTATTCCATATTGGGCAGGAGTATCTTTTGGATATGCATTTTAGATAAAACGACATTTTTAGAAAAAAGCGCAAAGAATTTAATCTTTGCGCTTTTCACTTTATAATTTAATTAAAGTCGTCTTCATTAAAATCATCTTCAGTAAAATGTTCACTGCTGCCCATGTTCAGCATACTTCCCATAAGGTCTTTAAATTCAATTTTACCGTCAATAACTTTTTTACTTATTAAAGAATGTGCTGCTAATCCATGCAAAACAAGTTCCATTAAAAGTGCACTTTCTTTTTCGTTTAAATTTGCGTAATGCTTACTTACTAATGCATATAACCCACTAACCTTATAAAGTTTCTGTATTTTGTCATCATCTTTTGTTTCTAAAAAAAGATCTAAAGAATTTCCGCTGTCAAACCAACCTGTAATTGCCTTGTAAGGGTTTTCAGGTGCTGGAGATTTTGCAGTAGCTCTTTTCTTTTTAAGCGTATCGGGATCAGGAAAATATTGCTTGAACTGCGTGCGAATTGCCTTCTCTAATAAATTATATGAAACCTGAAAAGGTCCTTCCTGTTCTCCTTCATATACAAGTTCAATTTTACCTGTTATAGAAGGAATAATTCCTGTAAGATCGCTTAACCAAACGTGCGTTTTTTCTTCGTCATTTATAATTGCTCTCCGCTCTGCAGCACTTACTGCGTTTTCGTAAGCCGCTATTGTAAGCCTTGCACTCACACCACTTTTCTTATCTACAAACTCACTTTCCCTTGCCTCAAAAGCTACTTGCTCAATCAATCTTTTTATAAGATCGCTAACTGCAACTTTTTCTTTCTGCGCATCATTTATCGCTGCCTCTTGCTCCGTTATTTGCAAAGCTGTTTCCAACGTTTTAGGATAGTGAGTGAGTATCTGACTTTCTATTCTATCCTTGAGGGGTGTAACGATGCTTCCCCTATTTGTATAATCTTCTGGGTTTGCAGTAAATACAAAAAGTACATCCAACGGCAAACGAAGTTTAAAACCTCTTATCTGTAAATCACCTTCTTCTAAAATATTAAAAAGAGAAACTTGTATTCTTGCTTGTAAATCTGGCAATTCATTTATTACAAATATGCAACGGTTGCTTCGTGGAATAATTCCATAATGAAGTACACGCTCATCTGCAAAATTCAATTTTAAATTAGCTGCTTTTATTGGGTCAATATCGCCTATTAAATCTGCTACACTAACATCTGGGGTAGCTAACTTTTCTCCGTAACGCTTACTTCTATGTAGCCATTCAATCGGCGTATCATCTCCATGTTCAGCAATTAAATCCAATGCATAACGAGAGATCGGTAGTAATGGATCATCGTTAATTTCGCTTCCACTCACGATCGGCACATACTCATCTAACAATTGCACCATTTGCCTTGCCATACGGGTTTTAGCCTGGCCACGTAAACCAAGAAAAAGCATGTTATGCCTACTAAGCAGAGCTCTTTCTGTATCAGGGATAACGGTATCTTCATAACCTAATATGCCTGGGAATGGATTTTCCTTTGCCTTAATTTTTACAATAAGGTTGTCTCTTATTTCATCTTTTATTGATCTTGAAGTGTATCCACTTTTTTTTAACTCGCCAAGTGTTTTAACTGCAGTTAATTCCATTGTTTTTGTCACGCTCATTATTTATTTATTCTAGTAATTATTTATTAAATTATTATAAAACTGAAAACCATTTTTAATTAATAAACAGTTTTCCTCTTCCCACTTTCAAAATCTCTAAATATAAATGCACCCAATTTATCAAGCGAAGCGAAGAAAGCCTTTCCATTATTTGTTTCCGTAAATTCCTGCACAAACTGCTGCAAATATGGATCGCTCGCTATCATAAACGTAGTAATAGGAATTTTAGCTTTTTTACATTGTGTAGCCAGGCTCATGCAACGGGTAAGTATTTTTCTATCAACACCAAAACTGTTTTTATAATACTGCTTCCCTATTTTTAAACAAGTAGGCTTACCATCCGTAATCATAAAAATTTGTTTGTTAGGGTTGCGCCTGCGGCGAAGAATATCCATAGCTAACTCCAACCCTGCAACCGTATTTGTGTGATACGGACCAACCTGCAAATAAGGCAAATCTTTAACCTCTATCGGCCAAGCATCATTTCCAAAAACAACAATATCCAATGTGTCTTTTGGATATTTGGTTTTAATTAATTCTGCCAATGCCATCGCTACTTTTTTAGCGGGTGTAATTCTGTCTTCACCATACAAAATCATTGAGTGAGAAATATCAATCATTAAGACAGTACTCGTCTGAGATTTAAAATCTGTTTCCCTAATCTCTAGATCATCTTCCTGCATCCTAAAACTATCTATACCATGGTTTATCTGCGCATTTCTAATTGATGAAGTAAAATCAATTTGCTCCATACTATCGCCAAATTGAAATGGTCTTGTTTCGGGATTTATCTCATCTCCTCCTCCAGGTTTAAATGTTTGGTGATTACCGGATTTTGTTTTCTTTAATTTCCCAAAAATTTCTTCCAGACTACTTTTGCGTATTGTTTGTTCTGTTTTTGCAGTAATTTTTATTTCCCCTGTTTGATTGTTCTCATCTATGTAACCTTTCTTTTTTAGATCTTCTAAAAAGTCGCCGATACCATACTCGCCATTAGTTAATTTGTATTCTTTATCCAATTCATTCATCCATTGCATAGCTTCACTAAAATCGCCACTTGTGTAAGTGAGCAATTGTGTGAAGATCTTCATCAGTTTATCAAACCCTGTTTGTTCTTCTGATGAAGGATCATATTTTGAAAAATTAAAACCACGCATGTTAAGTGTAATTTATTTTAATGTGTAGAAATCCTGTATCAAAATAATTTAAAAATTAAAATGATTTTATGGATGGCTTTAACAAGCCAATTACTTTGCCATAAAGTTAGCACTGTCAATATTTCCGAAGTATCGTAATGCGGAATAGAAAATATTTTAACAATCGCCGCAAAATTTTTGATTAAAAATGAATGTAAAAGCCCCGTCCAAAAAGGAACGGGGCTTTGTTATCTGTATTTTTTATTAAGGTTTTGTAGAATCCACCGGTTGAGTATTTATTACCGCAGGATTTTCTTTTGTGGGTGCCATTTGCATTTGTTTAAACTGCTGCTCCATTTGCATCAATGCTCCAAGTAACTGGGTATTTCTTTCTTCTTCAAATCTCATAGCAGCTCTTTTATTGTCAGAAAGGCTCTCATAATAGGCAGCTTGTTGCTCCATATCCTTTTTTAGTAAAGATGTTACCTTGGAAATAAGGCTGCTATCGCCTGCCCTGTAAGCAGCCATTAAAAATTGTAATGATATCTGGTTTTGCTGCTGTCCTCGACTCACCATGCCATAAGGCATGTTGGCTTCTGACATTCCCTTGTCAGATTTCTCCAATAATTTTTTTGCGTCTTCTTTCCTTCCGCCATCGGCTAAGTTACTTGCAGCTTGGGCATATGCTAAACGCAACGAATTAAGGTGTCTACGATTCTCTTCATCAAAATAAATAGTTTTTTTATCAGCTCCACCAAACAAAAATTTATTCATCATTTTATCCATCACCCAATCTTTATTCACGTCACCATTCGATACGGGCACTAATCTGTAAGAAAGTCCATCCTGACGAAGGAATTGTCTAAACCCTAGCTCCTCATAAGGAGACGTGAAGTATATAGGACGTTTCCACTTATTTGCGGCAATGACATTTAAAATTGCTGCATCATTTTTATACAAAACATTTTTCGGTATTTCAAACTGCATAGCCGGCAACACAGAGTCATTGGCATTTACAGTTCCATTTTGTTTTACTAAAGCGATATCAACAGGTACAAAAACCTTTTTGCTCGGGAAAACATTTAAAGTGCTACCATCTCTCCCTTGTTCAGTTTTGGTTGGGTCATCACTTCCTGCATAATCTTTCATCATGCTGTACAAATCCATAAACTTCGTTGGATCTACACCGGGTTTCGGAGCATTGTAAACCACATCTCTGTTAGAACCCCTAATTTGCTCGGCACTCCATATTGGATCGATTGGGTCGCTTTGGTTTACCTTATAACGTAGTTGATTAATGTACCAGTCTGTTCCCATCAAACTCGTGTTTATTACTCGAATATCAGGGCGTACGCCTAATACTTCTTGCGCATACCAAAGTGGATAAGTATCATTGTCACCAAAAGTAAAGAGAATAGCATTTGGCGCACAACTTTCCAGGTAATCGGTTGCAAGATCTGGTGCCATTGTTTTTTCGCTTCTATCATGGTCATCCCATTCCTGCGAAGCCATTATAACGGGCACTGCCAGCAAGCAAAGTATCCCTGAGGCTATAGAAGCGTTGCGAGTATTTTTCAAAACCGGTGTCAGCAATTCTTTTACATAAAGCACTCCCAGCCCTATCCAAATGGCGAATACATAGAAAGAACCTACAAATGCATAATCTCTTTCACGAGGCTGGTTCCCCGCCATGTTCAAATAAAGGGAAATAGCTACACCCGTAAAAAAGAAAAACAAACCTATAACAAGTGTATCTCTTTTATCGTTCTTAATTTGAAAAACCAACCCGAGCACACCAAGTATAAAAGGCAACATAAAAAGCTTATTGTTTGCCTTATTATTTTTAAGGGTATCAGGTAATTTATTTTGATCGCCAAGGCGAATATTATCATAAAAGCCAATGCCGGTTTTCCAGTTTCCGTCTCTTACATTACTTATTTGTACTCCTTGAACATCATTTTGTTTGCCTGCGAAATTCCACATAAAATAGCGCCAATACATCCAATTAATTTGGTAACCCATAAAGAAACTGATGTTATCTCCCATAGACGGCGCATGCTCGTACGTACCATCTTTATTCTTACCAATTTCAGCAAAATCTGCATAATAATCTGCATGTCCCTGGTCGTTGCTCTGGTCCCACATTCTTGGGAAGAAATGTTTGTCTTCAGGGGCATAGACGTACTCTACTTTTCGTCCTTCCTTTTCATATTTATCACCTGCTTTTATGTAAGTCTCTGTTACTTTCGAATCCTGTATTTGTGCAGTAAAATCTTGTCCAAAAAGTATGGGCCAATCTCCATATTGTTCACGAGATACATAGCTCATTAGGTTTACAGGATTGTCAACCTCGTTCATATCTACAGCCACATTTGCATTGCTGCGCACAAGTGTTGTCGAATATGATGCAAAGCAACCAAGCGTTATAAATAGGAAACTCCATAAACCCAATTTCAAAAGGTTCCAGCTATTTTTTTGTGCTATCCTTAATCCTAACCAAACCAATGCTACCAGCATAATAAAAAAGAAAGCGAAGCCCGAGAAAAAAGGCAAACCAAAATCATTTACAAATAAAACGTCAAAAATCCCAGCGCCCTTCACAGTCCATTGTATCAAGGCTTTTTGTGCAAGTCCCGTTATAATTACACCAATAATAAAAGCAAAAAATGTTTTCCATGGGGTAACAGTGTAGCGCTTATAAAAATAAATCATTGATAATGCAGGTATCGTCAATAAGTTTAGTAAATGCACGCCTATTGATAAACCCATCAAGAAAAATATTACAACAATATATCTGTCAGCTTTTGTAAAGTGCCCTTTAATTCCCATTGCATGCTCTTCGGTCACTTCGTTTTCCCACTTCAACATCAACCAAAAAATTAATGCAGTAAAAAAAGAAGATAGCGCATATACTTCACTCTCTACAGCATCGTACCAGAAAGTATCTGAAAAAGTATAAGCTAAAGCACCCACCGCCCCTGCTGCCATGATACCAATGATAGTTGCTAAATTTATTTCAGTACCATTTTTAATAAACATCTTTTTTGCAAAATGGGTAATCGTCCAAAACAAAAATAAAATGGTGAACCCACTTGCTAATGCACTCATTAAATTTATACCGGTTGCTGCATTTGCCGGTGAAAAAGGCGACATGAAAAGCCTTCCTATTAATACAAAAAAAGGAGCACCGGGCGAGTGAGGTATTTGTAATTTATAAGCACTCGATGCAAACTCGCCACAATCCCAAAGACTACCATTCTTTTCCATTGTTAAAACGTAAACAGAACAGGCGATGATGCAAATTACCCAACCGGTAATATTATTAATGCGTTTAAAATTCATACTATAATTAGTTAGTTGTAAGGTCGCAAATATAGGTATGTTTACTCGTGGGTGAAAGTGCGAAAGAATTTTTTACAAAAAATTTTGATCCATAAAAAGAAGAGGGTGATTGAATTATAAAAAAACCTGTTAATGAACACCTCATCATAATACAGGTTAACTAATCTTACAAACTATATTTGCGTTTTTAAAATATGAAAAGAGCGTTTATACAATTGCACATTGCTGTTTTTCTTGCCGGCTTTACGGCAGTGCTTGGAAGGCTCATTACTTTAAATGAAGGATTATTGGTGTGGTATCGGTTACTGATAACTGTTATTGTACTTGCTGGCATGCTTTCTTTTAAAAAAGAATTTAACAAAATATCGGGGAAAGATATTCTAAGGATGGCGGCTGTGGGTGGAATTATTGCTTTTCACTGGGTTACATTTTACGGCAGCATTAAATATGGTAATATATCAGTTGCACTTGTGTGCTTATCTGCAGCAGGCTTTTTTTCAGCATTGATAGAACCAATTCTTTTTAAAAAGAAAATTGTAATTGCAGAGATATTGCTTGGTCTTGTAGCTATTGCAGGTATTTACATCATTTTCGATTTTCACCCTAATTTTAAATTAGGTATTGTGTATGGCATTTTAGCAGCACTGGGTGCGGCCATTTTCCCCATGCTCAACAAGCAACTTATAAAAGAATTTTCACCACGTACCCTTACTTTTTATGAACTTTTTGGCGGATTTATTATACTGTCTTTGCTCCTTCCGTTTTATTTAAGGTTTACTCCAGCAGGTTATCTGATTCCAACTTTGGAGGATTTTGCCTGGTTGATGATATTGGCGGTTGTTTGTACTGTTCTTTGTTTCGATCTACAGTTAAAAGCCTTACGAAAAATATCGGCTTTTACTTGCAACTTAATGTACAATTTAGAGCCCTTATATGGAATCATATTAGCATTTGTATTTTTTAGAGAAGGTAAATCATTTCACAAAGAATTTTATATTGGCGTTTTACTAATTTTACTTGCTGTTGTTTTACAGATGTTTAGATTATTAAGACAGGCAAAAATTAAAAATCAGGCGACATAAATACCTTCAAATTGTTATTTCACCAAGGGATTCGTTCACAAAGAATTGATGCTTTATCAGAAAAACTACAACTTTTAGAAACTTAATTCTAAAATTATTTAATAATCTAGGTAGTTTATAAATATAATTCATTACTTTTGCCGTCCAAAATTTAAGGACAATGGCACGAGTATGTGAACTTACGGGTAAGAGACCAATTACGGGTAATAAGGTATCTCACTCTAATATAAAGACAAAACGCAGGTTTTTACCAAACCTTCAAACTAAGCGTTATTTTCTTGCAGAAGAAGATAAATGGATAACTATGAAATTATCTTCAGAAGCTATTCGTACAATCAATAAAAACGGTTTATACGCAACTGTAAAATCAATGCGTGCAGCTGGTTCTAAAATCTAAATTAAGTAATAAAGATTGTCTAATGTTTATTTTTCAAATATTAGCTTTCAAATTTTCAAATTAATAAAATGGCAAAGAAAGGAAACAGAGTGCAGGTTATTATGGAATGCACTGAGCACAAAACAAGTGGTAAACCAGGTACCAGCCGCTACATTACCACAAAAAATAAAAAAAATACCACTGAGCGTTTGGAGTTGAAGAAATTTAACCCAATTCTTAAAAAGGTAACGGTTCATAAAGAAATTAAATAAACAATCGTATTAGCCAATTTATAAATTGGCCTATTTTTACATTTTCAAAATAAATTATCATGGCAAAAGCAGCTAAAACGGCGATAAAAACCAAAGATCAGAAAGCAGCAGCAGATGCAAAAAACTGGACCAAAGTAATACGTACAGTGCGTAGTGCTAAAACAGGTGCATACACTTTTAAAGAATCTATTGTACATAAAGATAAAATTCAGGAGCATTTAGCTCAATAAATTTTATTCGATTATTTTATTAAAAGCTGTCTCTTTATTTAGAGATGGCTTTTTTAATTACTACCAATTAACTTTATTCCATTAGATCAAGTGAAATAGTTACAAACTCTTGATCAGATAATTATTGGTTCAATCAAGTTACTTTTGCTGCACAAAAATTAAGTTTTTAAATAAAAAATATGGGCCTTTTTGATAAATTATTTGGAAAGAAAAAAGAAGAACAGGACGCAGTAGACGCAGGATTACAAAAAACAAGAGATGGTTTTTTTAGTAAAATAACCAAGGCGATTGCCGGAAAAAATACGGTAGATGTTGAAGTGTTGGATGATCTTGAAGATGCGCTTGTTAGCGCAGATGTAGGGATAGAAACAACTGTGAAAATTATTGAAAACATAGAAAAAAGAGTAGCAAAAGATAAATACATTAATACTGCTGAGTTGAACGGTATTTTAAAGCAGGAAATCGAAATGCTGCTTGTAACCTCTGCAGGAGATAGCTCTTACGAAAATTATGAATTACCAACAGGCCACAAGCCTCATGTGATATTAGTTGTTGGCGTTAACGGCGTAGGAAAAACCACTACAATTGGTAAGTTAGCTTACAACTTTTCCAAAGCAGGAAAGTCAGTTTTATTAGGTGCCGCCGATACATTTAGAGCGGCAGCTGTGGAGCAATTGACTATTTGGAGTGAGCGGACAGGCGTACCAATAGTGAAGAGAGAACAAGGAAGCGATCCTGCATCAGTGGCTTATGATACAGTAGTGAGTGGGGTTTCGAGAAATTCGGATGTGATACTAATAGATACCGCAGGCAGGTTACACAACAAAGCACATTTAATGGATGAGCTCAGTAAGATTAAAAAGGTTATACAAAAAGTTATACCCGAAGCCCCACATGAAGTAATGCTTGTTTTAGATGGAAGTACGGGACAAAATGCTTTGGAGCAGGCAAAACAATTTACTGCTGCAACAGAGGTAACTGCGTTAAGTATTACCAAACTTGACGGAACTGCAAAAGGCGGTGTTGTTATAGCAATTGCCGATCAATTTAAAATTCCTGTAAAGTTTATTGGTGTCGGAGAAAAAATGGAAGACCTATTGGTTTTTAACGGCCAACAATTTGTAGATGGATTGTTTTCAGATCTTACCTAATTGATGTTAACCAAATCTATTCGACATAAAAAATGGCTGCTTATTAGATAAGCAGCCATTTTCTTTATTAGTAGGTTAACTTATTTTACAAAGTGAAACAATTCACTTTCAGGCTTTCTTACTTTAATGTATTCTGCAGTTGCATCATCAGCTGCTCTGTAACCCACAGGCATAATGACTACAGACTTTAAACCTTTTTCAGTAAGTCCGAGTATTTCGTCAAACTGCGCAGCATCAAATCCTTCCATTGGACACGCATCAACTTTTTGTTCAGCTGCTGCAGCCAAAGCAGTACCTAGAGCTATGTAAGCTTGCTTTGCAGACCAAATTTGCTGTTGTTCAGCAGGCAATGCGCCAACTGTGCTTAAAATCATTCCTTTGTAACCATCCAATGCCTCAACAGGCATATTGCGGGTTGTAGCAACAAGGTTAATAAATGCTTCAATGTCTGCTGCAGTAATTTTTAACGGCACAGTAAATACCAATACTGATGAGCTATTTCCAACTTGCGGCTGACCATAAGCTGCTGCCTGTAATTTGGCTTTTGTTTCTTCGTTACTCACAACTAAAACTGTAAATGGTTGTAAGCCATAAGAAGTAGCTGCTAAATTTGTTGCAGCTAAAATTGCATCTAACTTTTCAGATGAAACGGTTTCGCCATTCATATTTTTTGTAGCGTAACGCCAATTAAGATCTTGTATCAAACTCATAATTATAATTTTTAGGATATAAAGATATAAAACATTTTCAAATTAATGTTTAAACATTGAAATATTTTTAAAAATATTTCAACCTTTATAAAGATTCAAAAAACCCTCCATTAATTTATTTTTATGATTTTACTTCCTGCTAGTTTTTTACCCATATTGTCCATTAGATATAGCATGTAAGTTCCACTTTGCAATCTGGTCAAGTCTACATCCATTCTACCTAGGGTTCCTGAAATTGAATATAACTTTGAAAATACTCTAACGCCTCTAACATCATAAATGTTAAGCATTGTATTTCTGTTTAAACTAGAAGAATTATTAAATCGAACTTGTGTGATAGTTTTTACGGGATTTGGATAAATGAACACCCTATCTTTTATCAAATTATCACTTGTAGCAGCAGAGGTGCTAATTGTATTTGAAATGCTTTGACATCCTGTAGAAATATCAGTAGTCGTTACCTGGTAAGTTGCTTCGTCATCAACCGCGATTTTTATTGATGTAGCTGATAGTGTATTTGGCAACAGGACTCCATTGCGTTTCCATAAATAAATGATATTAGCATTTAACGGGCTTACGGCAACAGTTAATATAGTATTTAGTGATGGATTTGTGTTTGAAATAGCAGGTGCAGATAAAACTACAGAGGGCTTGTTACTTAACCTTAATTGTGCAGCAGACGTGGTAGCAATCCCGCAAGGTTGTCCGGTAACAATAGCTCTATAAAAATTGCCACTAAATGAAAGAGGTGCATTGTTAATTGTATAGGTAGCCGTTGTACCACTAGTTGTAGGCCCTGCGGGTAACCCAGGTAAAACATTATTGTATGTTACTCCCCCATCAGTACTTACCTGCCATTGATAAATTAAATTGCTTCCCATTGCTGTAACGGCAAAGGTATAGTTGTCTAAAGCACATCCACTTTGAGGCAAAGGATTCTGTGTAATTGCCACAGGATTTATGGCAGTTAAAGAAACTGAGTTAGAAATAACAGGTATTGTAGGCAAACAATTGTTTGAAATAATAACCCTATATAAATTACCATTTAAACTAGATGATGTAACTCCTGTGGTATAAGTTGCACTTGTGGCTAGAGGAATGTCAGTATAGGAGCTGCCATTGTTGGTACTTACTTGCCATTGATAGGATAAACAAGTGCCCACAGCATTTACAGAAAACGACGCTGCTGAGGGAATACAAGCTATTTGTGCTGTTGGCTGGCTTACTATAACAGCAGCTAATACTAAAGGAGCAGTTACAGAAAAATTGCTGTTCGATATATCGAAAAATACGTTGCCAACAGCCTCAACTTTTATTCGGGCAGTATTTGTTATGCCAATAGGAAGCGTTATAGCTTCGGCTCCGTCATTGGGCGTACCGGAAGCTAAAACGGTAGGAAAAGTTAATCCCCCATCCGTTGAATAGCTGATTTTTACATTAGCACAATTTACAGGAGGCAGTGAAGTATTATTTACATCCCAGGTTATTATTTGTGTTGAGCCTTCTGCGTAGGTTACATTTGTATTAGGTGAAGTAACTTGAAATGGCCCCGAAGTATTTGTAACCGTTACGACCATATCTGTAAAAGCTGTTTGTCCTACTTTAATGGGCGCTGTCGAGCTATAGGGAGCATTATCTCTTACTGTTAATCTAAAATTTAAGGTGCGGGAGACAGAACTTAAGGCCTCAATAGTTGCACCTGCATCGCCTCCAGGCAAAGGTCCAGTAGTTAATGCCCCAGCTAGAATAGAAGATAAACGTGGGAACAGTCTAGTGGGTGAAACTGTTGGAGTAAATGACAACCAGTTTGGACCGGCTAATTTTGTTGGACTGGCAACACTAGCATTACCAGAGGTAGTTGAGTTATCATTTTGTTCCCAACAATAAGTAAGTATATCTCCTGAATTGGCATCGGTGGCAGACCCTGTTAATGCAAAAGGAGTGCTTATTGGTATAGTATAATTTGCTACAGATGCTACAACAGGAGTTGCATTTGTGGCTGATACGTTTGTTGTTATTGGACAAGTTTTGGCTGCTAAATTATTTTGAATTTGTTCTATAGATGCTTCATGGAAAATATCAATTGAATGGGGTGCAACATCCTGAGGAGTGATACCCGCATATCCCATTATGGTTATGCCGGAACCAACTTCCTTATTTGTACCAGCGTCTTCAAGGGTAAAAGAAAAAGTGTGTGTTGCGCCGAGTTGGTGCCCAATTTCATGGGCAACATAATCAATATCAAAATTGTCACCTTGCGGAATAGCATCTGCCGGAGATGTAAAAGCACTTCCTTTGCCCGATTCGCATATGCAACCTATGCAACCTGCATTACCGCCGCCGCCACTAGCGCCGAATAAGTGACCGATATCATAATTTGAATCTCCAATTACTGAAGTTAAAGTTTCTTGCAACTCTCCATTCCAATTGCCACCTGCACCTGATGCAGCAGGTGAATATGGATCCGTTGCTGCATCATAGTAGATCACAGAAGTTGTTGAGGCAATCAAATTTAAATGTACTGCCAAATCTCTTTCAAAAATAGCGTTACAGCGTGCAAGTGTAGCGTTGATGGCTGACAAAACTAAGCCTACCTGAGCCGAACTAGTAGCACCAAAATAATTAGAATATTCTGCCGTAACTGATTGTGCTAACCGAATTGTTTTTAATTCGCCCGCAGAACTGCTTGGTTTGTTTGAATCTTTAATTTTATTGTTTATATCAATCAAAGTAGCTTTATCAACTGTTGTGCAACGCCAAGGCAACATACCCTTTGCTCTTTCAGACTTAAATGTGGCATAAACAGCATGATCTTCAGAAAAAGCTTCTACAAATTCATTTTCTTTATCCGTCCTAAAAACCATTGCTTGAATACCCTGTGGCGAAATAGTTAATTTTAAAGTTGCCGATTCATCAGTGATTCCCTTACCGGAGAATGCTCTTATTTGTGGAAATCTATTTTGTAAATCCGGTTCAAAATTAGAACTTTCAAATACTTGATATTGTTCGATTGTGCCCGCTGCACTAGGTAAAGAAATAACAACACTGCGCTTTATAGCTTGTTTACCTACAACACTAAATAATTCTTTCTTTAATGGCGTAATATTTAAATCAAATAATTTAACTTCTTTCGGGAAAGATTGTCTTTCCACCGCCTTATCCTTTGCAATTTTATCGCTACTTAACTTATGAGAAATCCATACCTGCTCAATTTGCGAATATCCTAAAGTTGAGGACCCAATGAAAATCATCATTAATATTAAAATTCTATTCATAACCTATCAACGCATTTATTGTCACTAAATTATATAAAAAAGCTAGATTCTCCTATTATAATAAGTTGTATAATTGGCTTAAATAATGTAGTACTTTATCTTTTCTAATAGTTATGCCGCTTATACAATTTACAAACAAAGGTCTCTTTTGCCCGCAAGGCAATTTTTACATTGATCCATGGAAGCCTGTGGACTTTGCTGTGATAAGCCATGGGCACAGCGACCATGCACGATGGGGAAGTAAAAAATACCTTTGTCACCACGATACAAAACCGATACTGCAACTACGGTTGGGCGAAAATAATTATCAATCTGTCGATTGGAATGAACCTATTATAATGAATGGCGTGAGCGTTTCACTTTTTCCGGCAGGGCATATAATTGGAAGTGCGCAGGTAAGGGTGGAATATAAAGGTGAAGTGTGGGTGTTTACAGGAGATTATAAAACTGAAGATGATGGAATAAGTACCGCTTACGAACCTGTGAAATGTCATACATTTATTACAGAATCTACATTCGGTTTGCCCATATATAAATGGAAACCCCAGGAAGAGATTTTTACTGATATGAAGACCTGGATTGCAGGCAACAAAGCAAATGGAAAAGCCAGTATTTTTATTGCTTATAGTCTGGGCAAAGCTCAAAGAATATTAAAGCCCTTGGCAGAAACTGGTCTACCAATTTATGGGCATGGCGCAGTGTATAATATGCACACAACATTACAAGCTGCAGGCTGGGCATTACCTGAGATAAAAAGAATAACGCCTGATACTACAAAAGAAGAATTAAAAGAATGCATTGTAATTGCACCTTCAAGTGCAGAGGGAAGCCCATGGATGAAACGCTTTTCGCCTTATGCAACGGGCATTTGCAGCGGTTGGATGCAGGTGAGAGGAAATGTACGAAGAAAAAATGCGGATGCTGGTTTTGCCCTGAGCGACCATTGCGATTGGGACGGATTGATAAGTGCAGTAAAGGCAACGGGGGCAGAAAAAGTTTATGCAACACATGGTTTTCAATCAACCTTTAGCAGGTATTTGAATGAACAGGGAATTGAAGCGGGAGAGGTGAAAACTGAGTATGGAAATGAGGAAGAGGGCTCCCTAAATCCCTCCGAAGGAGGGACTTTAGATTCTGATTCGTTATAGAGTTTTAAAACGTCGAACCTTTTGTCTTGTGTCTTTAATAAACTAAATACTATACCTCTTGAAACGTTTTGCAGAACTTATAATGAAACTGGCTACTACTACAAAAACTACTGCAAAGTTGGAGGCCATTCGTGCGTATTTCTCTGAGGCAAACAGTGAGGATAAGATTTGGGTAATTGCTTTGTTTACCGGACGAAGACCAAAAAGATCTATCAATAGTGCATTGCTTCGTAACGCTTGTATGCAAGCTGCAAACGTAGAACCATGGTTGTTTGAAGAATGTTATCATACAGTTGGTGATCTGGCAGAAACCATTTCTTTATTAATCCCTGAAAGCAATATCGATACGGAGGATTTAATAGAATATTCCCTTACGCATTACATGAATTTATTAAGAACAATTGGCAAAGAGGATGATGTTTTAAAACACCAATTTGTAACCGAAGCCTGGGCACAAATGAACCGCAGCGAAATTTTTGTTTTCAATAAATTAATGACAGGCGGTTTTAGAATTGGTGTTTCGCAAAAATTAATGGTGAATGCGATTGCGAAAACGACAGATGTCTCCCCATCTATTATTGCTCACAGAATAATGGGTGATTGGAACCCTGCCACCATTTCTTTTGATCAACTGATGAGTACAGAACATAGTGAAGCAGACGATTCCAAGCCCTACCCTTTTTATCTGGCATACGCTATAGAAAATGAAGTAAGTGAATTAGGTGACGAAAAAGAATGGCAGGCAGAATGGAAATGGGATGGTATTCGTGGACAAATCATTAAACGCAACGATGAATTGTTTGTATGGAGCCGTGGTGAAGAATTAATGACAGATAAATTTCCAGAATATAAAATATTACAGGATCTGATGCCGAACGGTACTGCAATTGATGGCGAAATAATTAGTCTTGCTGCACCGCCCGAAGATGGAAGTTTTGCACCACTACCCTTCTCAGCTTTGCAAACGAGAATTGGCAGAAAGAACATTACTCCAAAACAATTGAAAGGAGCTCCTGTTGGTTTTATTGCCTATGATTTGGTCGAAGAAAATGGGGAAGATATTAGGATGATTTCCATGATTGAAAGGAGAAAGAAACTGGAGAAAATTATTGAAGATATCAATTTGCCCTTGGTTCATATCTCGCCTGTTATTGAGTTTAATAAATGGGATGATTTAATTGAAATAAGAAAACAAAGCAGGGATAAAGGCAGTGAAGGCATCATGCTTAAACGAAAAAATTCTGAATATAAAGATGGTAGAAAAAGAGGCGATTGGTGGAAGTGGAAAATTGATCCGCTTACCATAGATGCAGTTATGATTTACGCACAAAAGGGAAGCGGTAGACGAAGTAATTTATATACTGACTATACTTTTGCTGTACGGGACGGCGATAAACTCGTGACCTTTGCCAAAGCCTATAGCGGGCTTACTGACAAAGAGTTTGCTCAAGTAGATAATTTTGTAAAACGAAATTCGATTGAAAAATTTGGTCCGGTAAGAACAGTAAAACCTGAACTCGTTTTTGAATTGGCTTTTGAAGGTATTGCAGAAAGTAAGCGACATAAAAGCGGGGTAGCTTTACGCTTTCCCAGAATGAGCAGATGGCGAAAAGATAAAAAAGTAGAAGACATTAATACGCTGGAAGATTTAAAAATGATGCTGAAAGTTTTTAACGATCAGTATAGTTCTTCTGTTTAAAAAATTGAAAATTTTAATGGCTGATAAAATAATAAAACTTTCGACCTCTCCCGGTTTTAAAGTAATAAAACAATGGCTTGATAAACAGCAAAGAAAACCCTTTGCATTTCAACAACAAACCTGGGAAAGTATTATCAATGCTGAATCAGGGCTTGTAAATGCCCCCACTGGTTTTGGTAAAACATATTCTGTTTTTTTAGGTGCGCTTATTCAATTTGTCAACAACAATCCAAAAGACTATTTAACCAAAAAAAATAGTGGGTTACAATTATTATGGATAACTCCTCTACGTGCGCTTGCAAAAGATATTGAACGAGCGATGTGCGAAGTAGTGGAAGAATTAGGGCTGGCATGGAAAATTGGCAGCCGAAATGGAGATACTCCAACAGCCGAAAGAGCAAAACAAAAACGCCAATTGCCGGAGGTATTAATCATCACCCCAGAAAGTCTGCATCTTTTTCTTGCACAAAAAAATTACCCTGACACATTTAAAAATTTAAAAATCATTGCTGTAGATGAGTGGCACGAATTGCTTGGTAGTAAACGTGGCGTGCAGGTGGAGCTCGCTGTTGCCAGAATAGTTAATTTGAACAGCAAAGACGCAAAGACGCAAGATGACACAAAAGTGGTAATGATAAAGCCTGACAAAACTGCAACTTCCATTTCAACTAATCAACCAATAAACCCAATCTCTGTTTGGGGCATTTCAGCAACTATTGGAAATTTAGAAGAGGCAAAAGATGTGTTGATGAGCTCATTAAAAACGGAAGGAAAAATCATTAAAGCCGAGGTTCATAAAAAATTTGAAATTGAATCTATCATCCCAGAAGAAATAGAAAAATACCCATGGGCGGGACACTTGGGAATAAAACTGGCTGATAAAATTTTACCCATTTTAGATGATAATAAAACCACACTTGTTTTTATAAACACAAGAGGTATGAGTGAAATGTGGTACCAGACTTTATTAACCGTGGGGCCTGAATTAGCTGGGGCTGTGGCTTTACATCACGGAAGTATTGAAAGGGAATTAAGGACTTGGGTAGAAACTGCTTTACATCAGGGAATTTTAAAAGCAGTTGTTTGTACATCAAGTCTAGATTTGGGAGTAGATTTTAGACCCGTGGAAATGGTGATACAGGTTGGATCCCCAAAAGGCGTAGCAAGGTTTTTACAACGTGCAGGCAGAAGTGGTCACCAACCAAATGCTGTGAGCAAAATATATTTTTTACCAACACATTCCTTAGAGTTAATTGAAGCCGCCGCATTGAAAGAAGCTATCGCAAATAATTTTATTGAGAGCCGTTTACCTATGCTGATGTGTTTTGATGTACTGATTCAATACTTATGTACGCTCGCAATTTCTGATGGTTTTTACCCTGATGAAATGTTTGAAGAAATTAAATCAACTTATTGCTTTAGCGAAATAAATAAAGAAGAGTGGCAACAAATTTTACAATTTATAACCGTTGGCGGCATTGCATTAAGAGAATATGATGATTTTAAGAAAGTAGAAATAATTGATGGTCTTTACAAAATAACTAACCGAAGAATTGCGATGCGGCATAGAATGCACATTGGTACGATTGTGAGCGATGCCATGCTCAAAGTGAAATTTATGAGCGGCGGGTATATTGGAGTTATTGAGGAATATTTCATTAGCAAACTGAAGCCTGGAGACGTTTTTACACTTGCGGGAAGAAACCTAGAGTTTGTGATGATTAAAGAAATGACGGTACAGGTTAGAAAAAGTAATTCGAAAAAATCAATTGTGCCAAGCTGGAATGGTGGACGTTTACCGCTGAGTTCGCAACTCGGTTTCATGCTGCGCAAAAAATTAAATGATGCGGCAAGTAATGATCATTTTTCAAAAAAAGAAAAGGAACTTTCTGCACTTGAACCTCTGTTTAATTTACAAAAGGAATTATCTGCCGTACCAAAAGAAAATGAACTGCTGATTGAACACATTGAAACAAAAGACGGCTTTCATTTATTTGTTTATCCTTTTGAGGGACGATTGGTACACGAAGCCATGGCTGCATTGTTGAGTTATAGACTGGGCAGAATTACACCAATCACATTTTCATTTGCTATGAATGATTATGGTTTTGAATTATTGAGTGACCAACCAATTCCTTTAGATGACAGCAACGTGTACGAATTATTTTCAGAAGATAATTTGTATGAAGACATTCAACGAAGTGTGAATGCCGGTGAAATGGCCAGAAGAAAATTTCGTGATATTGCAGTAATTGGTGGATTGATATTTCAGGGAATGCCAGGCGAATTTGTAAAGCAAAAACATTTACAATCTTCCGCAAGTCTATTGTTCAATGTACTTTCGGAGTATGAACCTAATAGTCTTTTGCTAAGGCAAGCGTACTCTGAAGTAATGCAGCAGCAGATGGAAGAAATACGTTTGCGGAACATGCTGCAGCGTATTGCCAAGAGCAATATCAAAATAACTTATCCAAAAAAGCTAACACCTTTTTGTTTCCCAATTAAAGTTGACAGCATTAGAGAAACGGTTACTTCTGAAAAACTGGAAGACCGGGTTTTAAGAATGCAAAAGCAATTGCAATAGGCTGCGACTAATTTGGGCCAGCTGTTTTTGTTGATTAATTATTAGTTGAGTGGTTGATTATCGAGTCTTTATTTCGTAAAAGGTTAATCAACTATTTAACAGATAAACTAATCAACTTGTAATTAAAGCGACTCACAAAAATCCTTTGCAACATTTATTATCTTCTCTACATCATTATCAGATAATGCATTGTTTAAAAACCAACTTTCAAAACGAGATGGTGGTAAATAAACGCCGTTATTTAAATTGAAATGAAAATACTTTTTAAACAATTCCATATCACAATCTGCAGCAGTGGCAAAATCGGTTACTGCATTTTTTGAAAAGTGTACACTGATCATGCTTCCCATTCTGTTTATCTGAGCAGGAAAATTTTTAGCATCGAATACTTGCTGTAAGTCTTGATGAATTTTTTCAGTCTTGGCAGCTAACTCTTCATAGATACTTGGATTATTTTTTAATTCAGAAAGCAATGTAAAACCTGCAATCATCGCTAATGGATTTCCGCTTAACGTACCGGCCTGATAAACTTTTCCGAGCGGAGCAATGCATTCCATTATTTCTCTCTTGCCTCCAAAAGCGCCTACTGGCAGGCCCGCACCAATTATTTTTCCATAAGTTATTAAGTCTGCATTTACACCCAAAGTT
Organism: Chitinophagales bacterium; assembly: GCA_038225275.1. GTDB lineage: Bacteria > Bacteroidota > Bacteroidia > Chitinophagales > Chitinophagaceae > Ferruginibacter. The sequence goes on from JBBREY010000010.1 coordinate 36,767, forward strand.
TGTTGTGCACCACCTGCTGACAATCGAAATCCTGTCATC
>JBBREY010000011.1:0-36532 GCA_038225275.1 Chitinophagales bacterium
GCACGATGTAATCTATAATTGCTGAAGTATTAACAGGGTTTGGTGAAATTTTTAAACCGATACCATCTTTAATAATAGTTATTTTATTATTTCTTGAATCAGTAGTAAAAGTTTGCACCGCAGAAACATTTCCTGAACCAAATGCTGCACAATTAGCAGTTATTCTCCATTGGTAAGTAGCGCCAATTGTAAGTCCTGTTAAATTATAACCGTTAGTCTGTATCCCCGTAGCTGCTACATTCCATGTGGAAGCAGTTGCAAGTTTATATTCAACTGTAAAGAACGATCCTACTTGTGTGCTCCAATTTAGCGTAGCGCTGTTTAATGTTATAGCGGTTGTAGATAATTTAGTTGGAGCTGCCGGTATAGCAGTTACAATTACCTGAATGTTTGCCCGTGCTCCTTCGCCGCAGCTATTTGTTTGTGCTACATAAAAATTGAAAGTACCTGCAACCGTTGTATTTGGAACAGGCGCTGTGCTCGTTCCTATTCCACCTGTTGCGGCTGTATACCAAACTAAATTTGTTCCCGTTGCTGAAAGTGTTGTTGCTGTTGCATTCTGGCAATAGGTAACTGATGAAACTACAACCGGCGCTGTAGGAAGTGATGTAACAGTTACTGTAATTGCAGAACGTGGACTCTCACAGATTCCTTGTGTTTGACTTACATAAAATATGGTAACACCAGCAGTCGTTGTAGATGGAGTTGGTGCGGTAGTAGTACCTGTCCCTCCTGTTGCTAATGTGTACCACAACAAATTAGCACCCGTAGCTGTAAGTGCTGTCGCTGCTGCATTTTGGCAATAATTTACATTGCTTATTACTTTTGGGGCAACTGGTGTTGTATTAATATTTACTGTAATTGCCGCTCTAGGACTTTCACAGCCATTGTTAGTTTGACTTACATAATAAGTAATGCTACCTGCTGTCGTGGTTGACGGTGTTGGTGCTGTCGCACTACCTGTTCCACCTATTGATGTTGTGTACCACATTAAGTTTGTACCTGTTGCTGTAAGTTGCGCTGCTGTTACGTTCTGACAATAATTAATCGTTGCTGTTGCCGTTGGTGCTCCAGGTATTGCATTCACCGTAACTGTAATTGAAGCCCTTGGGCTTTCACCACAACTCTGTGTTTGGCTAACATAATAAATTGTTGTACCTGCAGTAATTGTTGTTGGTGTTGGTGCGGTTGTACTTCCTGTACCACCTGTTGAAGTTGTGTACCACAACAAACTTGTACCTGCTGCAGTAAGTGGTGTGGTAGGTGCATTCTGGCAATATGTGATAGGTGATGTAACCGTAGGAGCTGCTGTAGTTGCAGTGATGGTAACTGCTATTAAAGTACGAGGACTTTCACAACCATTCGAACTTTGACTAACATAATAATTTGTACTTCCAATGGTTGTTGTAGAAGGCGTTGGAGCAGTTGAACTTCCAGTTCCACCTGTTGCTACGGTATACCACAATAAATTAGAACCTGTTGCCGTAAGCGTCGTTGCTGTTGCATTTTGGCAATATGTTACCGGACTAGCAGCAGTCGGTGAAGTAGGTATTGCGTTCACACTAACTACAATTGCTGCTCTTGGACTTTCACAGCCGCTATTAGTTTGACTTACATAATAAGTAATGCTACCTACAGTTGTGGTAGATGGCGTTGGTGCTGTTGGACTTGCTGTTCCACTAGTTGCAACTGTGTACCACAATAAATTATTTCCTGTATCTGAAAGAGGAACCGCTGTTGCATTTTGACAATAAGCAATGGGTGTTGCAACCGTTGGTGCTCCAGGTATTGCATTCACCGTAACTGTAATTGAAGCCCGTGGGCTTTCACCACAGCTCTCTGTTTGGCTCACATAAAAAGTAGTTGTTCCTACAGATGCAGTTGATGGTGTTGGTGCAGTTGTACTTCCTGTACCACCTGTTGCAGTTGTATACCACAACAAACTTGTACCTGCTGCAGTAAGTGGTGTGGTAGGTGCATTCTGGCAATAGGTTATAGGTGATGTAACCGTAGGAGCTGCTGTAGTTGCAGTGATGGTAACTGTTATTAAAGTACGAGGACTTTCACAACCATTCGAACTTTGACTAACATAATAATTTGTACTTCCAATTGTTGTTGTAGAAGGCGTTGGAGCAGTTGAACTTCCAGTTCCACCTGTTGCTACGGTGTACCACAATAAATTAGAACCTGTTGCTGTAAGTGGCGTTGCTGTTGCACTTTGGCAATAAGTTACTGTAGTATTGGATGTTGTAGGAGCTGCTGTAGTACATGAAGGGACGCTTACATAAATGTGGTATTCGCCTGGTTGTAAAACAATACTTTGTGATGTACCGGTTAAATTAAATGTAGAGCCCGTTGCCCCGTTTAAATTTGTTCCTGTACCATTACTTATATAATTTGTCCAATCGCCCGTACCCTGAAATGTTACTGATTTTGTTTGTGTAACCACATCCAGATTTGCAACAACGGTGACTTTTTTTCCTTCAGCATTTGGATCAGCAATTTGAAATAGTTTTACGAGTCCGCCGCCATTAAAAAAATCATAGTTAAAAACTGTATTATTAAAAATAGCTGGATTGTTCAGTCTCAAATCGATCATACTTTTATACGTATCGTATAAATGTCTCCGGTTTGTATTGTTCATATACTCCCAATGAGGAGGTTTATTAGCAACATTAGAGCCACCAAAATTGATGGAAATGTCGTAACCTCTTTCTTCAAACTGCCATATCATTTTTGGCCCCGGAACGGTAAAAAATACAGCAGCTGCGGCTTCTTCTCGTGTAAGTGCGGTATTTAAAACTTTTACATCATAAGTGCCTGAAACGTTGCCAAACTGGAGATTTTTATACATCGTTCTTTCTTCATCATGGCTTTCCATATACCCCATTAATGATGGTGCAGAAAATAATCGCTGAGACGAATTATATACTATTGAAGAAATATCAGAATTACTTGCAAAACCCATTGTGCATTGATTGTAACGTGAATTGATATTACCCCAGGGCATAAAACCATGCGTTACATATTCCTGTTCTTCCTGGTTTGGAAGTGTGCCTAAAAACTCTAAAATCATATAGGTATTGGGATGTCCAGGTACCACATTATCGTAGTAATAATTTAGATTGGCAACACGGGCCGGATCATAATTTTCCACTGTTGTAGTGTTCGTAATTGTTTGAGAAAATCCTTTGGCTAGGTCAAATCTAAAACCATCGACCTTGTACTCATCGAGCCAAAAGTTTAAAGATCGTTGAACGAGGTATTTTGTAGCTGTAGAATTGTGGTTAAAATCGTTAAATACACTGTAGGGATGCGTGGCGGTTACATTAAGCCAAGGGTTGTTAGCTGCGGGCTCGTTGGTTGTGCCGTTCCAATATAATTTTGCCTGGGGTGCATTTCCAGTACAATGGTTGTAAACAACGTCAAGTATTACTGCGATTCCATTTTGATGGCATTTGTCTACAAATTCTTTTAGTTTGTTTTTTGTGCCATAATATTTATCTGGAGCAAAATAAAAGGCGGGATTGTAGCCCCAGCTTTCGTTGCCATCAAATTCATTGATTGGCATTAACTCAATACTGTTTATTCCAATATTTTTTAAGTAACTAAGTGAGTCAATAAGTGCCTGGTAACTATGTTCCGAAGTAAAATCTCTTATTAAAAGTTCATACGTTACCAAGTTCTTTTTGTCGGGTTTTACAAAATTATTGGATACCCATGTATACTGAGGTTCGGCTGTTTGTAAAATTCCTACAAGTCCGCTTGTTAACCCTACAGGGTAAGGTTTTAGATTTGGATAAGTTACTGATGATATAAAAGGATCGTTATCCTGGTCTAATACTTTTTGCGTGTATGGATCGGCAATTTTTATGGAATTATCAACAAGGTATTGGTACCCGTATTCCGTGCCGGGTGTAAGACCGGTAACCGTGAACCAATAATAATTTCCGTCAGGAGTTTTATTCATTTGGTAGGCACAGTTTTGCGCCCAGTTTGTAAAATCACCAATAACTGTTACACTGGTTTTGCCAGGTGCAAACAATACCAAAGTAGCGGATGTGTTGCCCGGTAAATAATTAATTCCTTCTACCACGCCGGCAGGTAATGGCGCAATCGTTTGCGTAGGCGCAATAAAAAAAGAAAAAGAATCTTTTTTCAATCCAGAACCATCATTGCCTTCAAAAATTATTTTTTGCTCACAAGTTGTATTAATAGTTGGATTAGCAGACAATGTTGTTGCTGAAGAAGCATTGTTAATAGAATTACCGTTCAACTTTATTGTAAGAGCTGCATTGTTGGACGCTACTCCGGTAATATTTACTGTGCCACCTAACGGCACAGAAATAGGTTCTGCATAAGGTATGTAACGTGGCTCAAAAGGAGGCAGGTTAAGCCTTACATTAAATTGCCCTGCTGCATAAACTGGAATGTACATATCACTCACATCAGAATTTACTCCCTTTAAGTTACCTCCGCCATTTCTAAAAATTACATTTACTTTAATGATGGTTTCACTGGCCGGAACGCCAAAAAAAGTACGGACACTTACCGGGTTATTGGAAAGATCTTTTAATGTATATAAATATTTGTTCCCGCCTAACGAAGTCGCGTTGGCTTGGGGGGTTGTTGATCCATAAACAAACTTTACATACCTCCAGTCTGATGGCCCGGTACTTAAATTTGTTATTACGCCAACATGAACGTAAACGTTTGAGGAAATACCACCTTCAAAATTGAAAAGACCCTGGTTTCCCCTTGCACAATCAATAGTAAAAGAAAGGTTATTATTATCCTGCGGGAATTCGGGCGTCCAGGTTAGTAATCTTTGCGCAGTTGTGCTTAATCCCGCAAATAAAATTAAAAAAACGAGTAATTTTTTTTTCATAATAAGCAAAAATGTGAAAATGTGTGTTGTTAAAGATATAAAATATCAACCTGAAACCAATCTTAACTGATTGATAAATTTATGTGCGAAATGCTTTGGCGAAGGCTTACAAAAAAAAAAAGGCAACTTATACAGATGCCTTTTTATTGTAACTTATTAAGTCGATTTATACAATTACTTATCTCAAATCTACCACTTCCACCCCCGGATATTTTTTTGAATCAAATACAAAAGTTGCATCAGGTACATTACCATTCGGTGTAAGACTTGTTGTACTGTAAGTATATTTATTACCTGTTTTTTCAAAAAGTTTGGTTGTACTGATAGAGTTCTTATCGACATATAACAAGATTTTAAAAAAAGGCTTTGTTTTATCTATTGGTGTAAGTTCAATTTCGCTTACCGATTTGGTAGTTCCATTTAATTTATACAAAAAATCTTTGTCATAAAAATTGGTAAACAACTTTTGTGGCGTTAAGCTATTTGCTGATGGATCAATCTTACTTATTGTTACTTCTTTTGAAGCTTTATCTAAAGTCCAGATATTGCTACCATCTGAGAATATCTCCTGACCCGTAACACTGATACGGTATTTGCTACCTTTCATTGAAACGTTGCCCGACTTAATTCCTAAAACTTTTCCCGCAGCATTCTCAATCTTCAAAGAAAACTTTCCCTGCACTGTTTTAAATGTTTTAAATTTCGTGCTTACTGCATCTAAAATTTTTTTTGCCTCAGGATCACTTTTCCCCATTCCTTTTGGAGCCTGTGCACCAACACTTAAAACACCTCCAACTATAATAACTAATGCTGTAAATATTTTCTTCATGTTATTTTTTATTTTTAAAAATGCAAATATAAGTGATAGACTATGTGTTGTAAGAAACGATTAAGCCAGGTTTTGCAATTAAATGTTAATGTGATAATTTAAAGACCATTCCATAAACAAATACATAAACCAAATCAAAATCAATATTTTTGTCGCCCATGGCCAAAACTGCTGCAGAAACTCCTTTAATGATACAACATAATACTATCAAGGCGAAATATCCTGATGCCATTTTGTTGTTTAGAGTGGGAGATTTTTATGAAACATTTGGGCAGGATGCGGTTATAACTTCTCAGGTTTTGGGTATAACGCTTACCAAACGCAACGGTGCTAATTCAGCATCAGCAGAATTGGCGGGGTTTCCGCACCACGCCCTAGATACCTATTTACACAAACTTGTTAAAGCAGGCTATAGAGTTGCTATTTGCGACCAGTTAGAAGACCCAAAAGTTGCAAAAGGAATAGTAAAGCGAGGCGTAACAGAACTCGTAACACCTGGGGTTGCTACCAGCGATAAATTATTAGAGCACAATACCAATAATTTTTTAGCAGCACTTCATATTACCGATGATAAAACTGGAATTTCTTTTTTAGATATATCAACAGGAGAATTTTTTATAGCTGAAGGAGATAAAGAGTACACCGATAAATTGTTACAGAGTTTACAGCCAGCCGAGGTAATTTTTCAGAGAAATAAACAAAAATATTTTAAGGAAAATTATGGTACCTCGTTTTTCACATACACATTAGATGAATGGATTTTTGCTGATGTATATGCAAACGAAATATTGCTGAAACACTTTGGCACTCACAGTTTAAAGGGTTTTGGTGCCGAAGATATGACTGCAGGAATAATAGCAGCAGGAGCAATTTTGCATTATTTAAAAGATACTGAACATCCGAACCTTCAACACATAACATCCCTGCAAAGAATAAACAAAGATGAGCATTTGTGGATGGACCGTTTTACGATCAGAAATTTAGAATTGATTTCTACAAATGAAAACAGCAGTCTATTTAAAACATTAAACAATACCGTATCGCCGATGGGCGCAAGGTTGATGAAGAGATGGATGTTAATGCCATTAAATGACCTGATAAAAATAAATGAAAGGTTACATACGGTTGAATTTTTTATAAAAGAAACAGATATCAGGTTACAAATAAGCAAGCATATAAAAATGGCGGGAGATGTAGAAAGACTTGCTGCAAAAGTGCCTTTAAAAAAAATTAATCCAAGGGAAGTTTTACAGGTAGCGAAAGGTTTACAACAAACAGCAGAGATAAAGAAAATCTGTTCAACTAACTCTAACACTTATCTAAAAAGATTGGGAGATTCTCTTAACAGTTGTCAATATATTCTAGAAAAAATTCTTACACAAATTACGGAGAATCCACCTGCCATTGCAAGCAAAGGAGGTCTAATAGCATCAGGCATTAGCGCAGAATTAGATGAGCTGAGAAGTATTGCAAGTGGGGGTAAAAATTACCTACTGGAGCTACAACAAAAAGAAGCCATCAACACAGGTATTTCGTCTTTAAAAATTAGTTTCAATAATGTATTTGGGTATTATCTAGAAGTTACAAATCTACACAAACCAAAAGTGCCTGATACATGGATAAGAAAGCAAACTCTTGCAAATGCTGAGCGTTACATAACGCCGGAACTGAAAGTTTATGAAGAAAAAATAATAGGCGCTGAAGATAAAATCAATCAAATAGAGCAGCAACTTTTTCAGGAATTATTAAACGAATTGCAGGATTACATTGCGCCGATGCAGGTGAATGGTCATGTGATGGCAATACTGGATTGCCTAGGTTGTTTTGCTAACAATGCTTTGCAGTTTAATTATAAAAAACCTGAGCTGCATGATGGGTTTGAAATGGAGTTAAAAGACAGCAGGCACCCCGTTATTGAAAGAAATTTGCCACAGGGCGAAGCATATATAAGCAATGATATAGAACTTGATAATATTACTAACCAGCTAATCATTTTAACCGGTCCGAACATGAGTGGTAAAAGTGCGATATTAAGACAAACTGCACTCATTACCTTAATGGCTCACATGGGAAGTTTTGTACCGGTTTCTTCTGCAAAAATTCCGTTAACAGATAAAATATTCACAAGAGTTGGCGCATCAGATAATATTACTGGTGGCGAAAGTACTTTTATGGTGGAGATGAACGAAACCGCAAGCATCATCAACAACCTAACGGCAAGAAGTTTGATTTTATTGGATGAGATTGGTCGGGGAACATCAACATATGATGGTATCTCTATTGCATGGAGTATTGCAGAATTTTTGCATCAAACACCACACACTCCTAAAACTTTATTTGCTACTCATTACCATGAATTGAATGAACTCGAAAATAAATTTGACCGCATAAAAAACTTTCACATCACAAATAAGGAAGTTGGTAATAAAATAATTTTCTTGCGAAAACTTGCACCGGGTGGAAGTATTCACAGCTTTGGAATACATGTGGCACGCATGGCAGGCATGCCACCGGCATTAGTTGACAGAGCTAATGAAATTTTGTTATTATTAGAAGAAAAGAATAAAGACTCTAATGATGGCCAAAATGGCGATGATATAAAAAAGAAAATGAAGCAACTTGCATTACCTAAAATGCAACTAAATATTTTTGATGCTCATTCCGTTACTTTCGAAGAAATAAGATCTATTTTAGAAACAGTTGACATTAATAGGCTGACACCTGTAGAGGCTTTACTGAAACTGCAGGAAATAAAATCTAAAATAAAATAGAAGAATATTTTCGCAGCCTTGTGTTTCACTACAAGTGCATTGTAACTAAAAAAGTTTCCTTGTTTGCCAATTCAAATAATTCAAATCAAATACTAATTGTTTCCTAAATATTAACATTAGGTTGATAACAATAAAATAATGTGCAAGCCTTTACGTTATTTTTGTATTAACCAATATGAGTATGCATGCATTTTACTAAAGGAAAACTACTTGCAATAGGCGGGGCCGAAGACAAAGGAACAGATCTTGAAACTGGGCAAATACACCGCAACAATTTAAATTTTTTTGAACTCGGCATTCTAAGACGCATAGTTGAGGAAATTGGTGGTCACGAAAAACGTATTGAAGTGGTTACTACTGCAAGTATGATTCCTATTGAAGTTGGCGAAAATTACCTTAATGCTTTCGGAAAAATTGGTTGTAAGGATATCGGGCTAATGCATATACGCAACCGTGCAGATGCAATGAAGGAAGAATATCTTGACAGATTAAGAAAATGCGATGCTATTATGTTCAGTGGTGGTAACCAACTAAGGTTAACAAGCACCTTTGGTGGAACGCTTTTTTTGCAGATTGTTTTGCAACGCTACAACGAGGAAGAAACATTTTTAGTGGCAGGAACTTCTGCGGGCGCTATGGCTATGAGCAATACCATGATTTATGAAGGCAATGCTGCCAAGGCGCATTTAAAAGGGGAAGTAAAAATTACAACCGGTTTAGGATTTATGGATGATGTAATTTTTGATTCTCATTTTGAAAAACGTGGGCGTTTTGGACGACTTGCACAAGCGGTCGCAGCAAATCCCTCCTGCATTGGCATTGGTTTAGGAGAAGACACCGGTTTTTTAATTATTGATGGTAATAGAATGGAAGCCATTGGTAGTGGACTAGTAGTTATTTTAGATGGCCATGATATTCGCCACAGCAACATTGCAGATATACCTGATGGTTGCCCAATAAGCATTGAAAATATGCGTGTTCATTTTCTGGAAAAGGGTAATGGCTATTTGGCTCTTGAACGCATATTCATTCCTGAAGTTTTTGAAGGTGCAGTAACCAGTAAAAACGTTGACGTGGAATAATCTAATGTTTGTAAAATATAAAAAAGCCTCCTTTTTTTTGGGAGGCTTTTCTAATTACATGAACTAAACAATTTCGAATAGGTAATAACTTTTTTTCCCTTTCTGAATCAATAGAAATTTTTCGTGAAGAAGCATATCAATCGTTGGTATCAGTTTTGGGTCATCTTCTTTCTTTCTGTTGATGCTTACGGCGCCTGATAAAATCATTTTTTTAGCATCTCCTTTGCTCAGAAAAATTCCTGCGTTGGTAAGCATACTTGCTAAATCGATACCTGTATTAAAATCATCTTTTAGAATATTTATTTTAGTAATTCCTTCTATTGCTATCAATTCATTTTCCGACAAATCTTCTGCAGCAGCATTTTGATTGTTAAACAATTTTGCTGTCGTTTCAATTGCCTTTTCATACTCAGTTCTACCATGCACAAAAACTGTAATTTCCCCTGCCAGTCGCCTTTGAAGCAATCTTTTTCCTGCATCAATTTTGTGTGCTTCAATCAATTTATTTATTTCTTGCTCTCCGAGAAAAGTAAAAATTTTGATCCAGTTTTCCGCATCGTCGTCTGATGAGTTTAACCAAAACTGGTAAAATTTATAGGGGGAGGTTTTTGCTGCATCTAACCAGATATTTCCCTGTTCAGATTTTCCAAATTTTGTACCATCTGCTTTTTTTATAAGCGGGCAAGTAAATGCAAAAGCTTCTCCGCCAATTTTTTTTCTAATAAGTTCAGTGCCTGTTACAATGTTGCCCCACTGGTCGCTTCCACCCATCTGTAACTTGCAGTTCATGTTTTTATAAAGCCAATAAAAATCGTAGCCCTGCACAAGCTGGTAAGTGAATTCTGTAAACGACATGCCATTTTCTCCATCAAGCCTCTTCTTTACACTATCTTTTGCCATCATGTAATTGACCGTGATATGCTTTCCGGCATCTCTAATAAAATCTAAAAAAGAAATTCCCTTAAACCAGTCATAGTTGTTTACCATAACTGCACGGTTTGACGTGGATTCTCTAAAATCTAAAAATTTATATAATTGTTCCTTCACACCAAGAACGTTTTTGTTTAACGTTTCTTCGCTAAGCATGTTTCTTTCTTCACTTTTACCACTTGGGTCACCGACCATGCCAGTAGCACCTCCTACGAGGGCTACAGGTTTGTGCCCTGCTTTTTGTAGATGAACCAGCAATAAAATCGGGACAAGGCTACCAATATGCAAACTATCAGCCGTCGGGTCAAAACCTATATAAGCAGAAGTGATCTCATTATTCAATAGGTCTTCAGCACCCGGCATAATATCCTGAAGCATTCCACGCCACTTTAATTCTTCTAAAAATGCATTCATATTATAGAAATATTTTGGCAAAAATAAGGTTGTAAAATTGAAAGCAGATACCGGTTTTTAAACCCTGCTTGGTTTCGTCCTAAAGAATATCAAAGTTCCATTACCAAATAGCCTTAATGAGCTCGCAATGTGTGCTGTTCGTTTGGGATTTGTTATTAACTGAAACCCTTAAGATGAAGGTATTTAAGTATATTTGAGACACATTTTATTATTTTAAACAGTATACACTTTTTTTATATTTAAAACGTTTAATAAAGTGCACGAGGTTTTTTACAATTATTAATATTGTCATTATGAGGAAAAGCATTTTTGCTTGTTTATGGGTTTTTCTTTTGCTGTCTGTTTCAGGGTTTTCGCAATTCAGAAAATATTCGAATGAATTTTTAAATATTGGTGCAGGAGCCAGAGGGTTGGGTATGGGTAGTGCACAAGTAGCTTCGGTAAATGATGCTACAGCAGGTTATTGGAACCCTGCAGGTTTGGCACAAGTAAAGGATAATATTGATGCTACCATTATGCATGCAGAGTATTTTAGCGGCATAGCCAAATATGACTACGCAGCAGTTGCAGTGCCGGTTCAAGATAATAAACGTACAGTTGGTTTTTCATTGTTACGTTTTGCAGTAGATGATATTCCAAATACACTTTTTCTGGTGGAGCCAGATGGAAGTATTAATTATAATAATATCCAAACTTTCTCGTCAGCAGATTACGCTTTTTTAATATCTGTTGCACAAAATTTGAAAGAAACAGATAATTATGTTTTAAGCGCAGGGGTAAATGCAAAAGTTATTTATAGAAAGGTGGGAAAGTTTGCAAATGCATGGGGTTTTGGCTTAGATGCGGGTATTCAAATGAAAGGTCAAAAATGGAGCATAGGTTTAGTAGCCAAAGACTTAACAACTACATTTAACGCATGGACTTTTAAATTTACAGAAAGAGAGAAAGAAGCTTTATACCTAACAAAAAATGATATACCCGTAAAATCGACAGAGCTAACTGCGCCTCGTTTAATACTTGGTGGGGGTTATACTTTTGATATTGGTACTAATTTTAAACTGCTTACAGAAGCAAATGTTGATGTTACTTTTGATGGGAAAAGGAATACTGTATTAAGTGGAAACACTGTGAGTGCTGACCCACACCTGGGTCTTGAAGGAGCAATCAAAGACGTATTTTTTGTAAGAGCGGGAGTAACTAATTTTCAAAAAGCATTGTCAGATGGTGATACATTAAATCAAAAAAAAGTTTGGATTTATCAACCAAGTCTAGGGGCTGGTTTTAAAATAAAAAATGTAAACATTGATTATGCATTTACAAATCTTGCAAATCAATCGAATCCTTTATATACGCATGTAATTTCTCTTAAAGTTATTTTTGGCAAGAAGAATGATGAATAGAGGATTTATAAATAGAACAGTTATGATAAAAAAAATGCTATTTCCATTTTTAATATTGTGTGCTTTTTCTGTACAGGCTCAGTTCAATAACAGCTGGATTGATTACAGTAAAACGTATTACAAATTTAAAATCAATGTAGACAATATCGTCCGCATACCACAGTCAACGCTTGCAGGCGCAGGACTATCTTCTTTAAATGCCGATCATTTTCAACTTTGGAAAAACGGGCAGCAAGTAAGGATATTTACATCTGTAACCGGTACTTTATTAGGCGCCAATGATTATATTGAATTTTGGGGAGAAATGAATGATGGGAAAGCCGACGCTGCTTTGTATAAAGAGCCACAGTTTCAGTTGGCTGATAGATACAGTTTAGAAACAGATACTTCAACCTATTTCCTTACTTTAAACACAACAGGAGGAAACCTGAGGTATGTTAACAGCAACAATATTTCTCCAAGTGCAGCTGCGCCGGATGCATATTTTATGCGTAAAGTTGATCTTTTTTACAGAGCAAATTTAAACAGAGGTTTTGCTTTGGATTTGGGAGAATATGTTTACTCTTCTGCATACGATAATGGCGAAGGCTATACGACTGGCGATAATAATATTAATTCTCCTTTTGTTGAAACTGTTAGTGGTTTAAATGTATATGCAGCAGGCCCTGCAAACAGCGTATCTGTCAGGGCGAAAGTTTTTTCTAATACAGACAATATTCAAAGGACCATAACATTAAAACTTTTTGGAAATGTGTTATCGTCAATAGTTTCAAATAATACCTCTCAGGCTGTATTTAATCTAGCGAACCAACCTTTGAGTTATTTGCAAAACACATCGGTGCCGACTTTCAGCATTACCAACAGTAATTTATCAAACCCTGCAATTACTGATAGGTTTGTAGTGGCCACGGTTGGGTTGACTTATCCGGCACTATTTAATTTTAATAACAGTAAATCTTTTTCTTTCGAGCTTGCGGCATCAGCTACTGACAATAATCTTGTCATTGATAATTTTAATTATGGTACTGCAGCGCCAGTTTTGTATGATTTAAATGATGGTAGGAGATATGCAGGCGATATCACTTCGACGCCGGGTAAAGTAAAATTTGTTCTGCCTGCATCAACAGATGCGATAAGAAGATTTATATTAAATAATGTAGAATCTTCAAATATCTCCACTATAAACACGCTTGTAGCAAAAAGTTTTGTTGATTACAATACTGCAGCAACCCGTGGTGACTATGTAATAATTAGTAATCCGGTATTATACAACAACGGAGCAGGGGTGAACAATGTAGAGCTCTATAGATCTTATAGAAGCACTACCAATGGTGGTGGTTTTAATGCGAAAATTTATGACATAAATGAACTTACAGATCAGTTTGGTTTTGGGATAAAATCTCACCCAGATGCGATAAGAAATTTTGTAAGATTTATGGATGTCAAATACCCTGTGAAGCCAAAATTCATCTTCATTATTGGTAGGGGTGTAACTTATCAAGGCAAAAGGCCTCAGGAATCAAATCCCATTGCAGCCCAGCTAGATTTGGTTGGCACTTTTGGTTGGCCCGCATCAGATAATTTGTTGGTATCTCAACCCGGTACAACAGTTCCTATTATCCCCATTGGCAGATTAGGTGCAATTTCAGGGAATGAAGTTGGAATTTATTATCAAAAAGTTTTACAGTACGAACAAGCACAGAGAACGCAGAGTCCTTTAATTGCAGATAAGGGTTGGATGAAGAATTTTATCCATATCGTAGGCGGTAAAACCGAAGGGGAAAGTCTGCAATTGGGATCGTATATGGATCAGAATAAGGCTATTGCAGAAGATACATTGTACGGTGGAAAAGTAGAAACATTTAAAAAAACATCGGTAGCTACAATCCAACAGGCAAGTAGTGAAAAAATTACACAATTATTTGATGAAGGAATCGGATTTCTAGGATATTTTGGTCACTCATCAGCAAGCACTTTTGAATTTAATATCAGTAATCCAGAAAATTATAACAATAAAGGCAAGTATCCATTTTTTAATATTAGCGGTTGTATTGCAGGTGACTTTTATAGTTACGATCCGGCAAGGCTGTCAACACTTGCTACGCTTTCTGAAAAATATACATTTGCAGATCAAAAGGGTAGTATTGGTTTCCTTGCAGATACTCATTTTGGAATTCCTTTTGCGCTAAACAATTTTAATAACAGGTTTTATAAAAACTTTTCTTTGTTTATGTATGGTTCTACTGTTGGAGAGCAGTTAAAGGAAGTTCATACATTCCTTGATGGGGCCAACCCTGGTGTTGATTATTTCACAAGAATACATCTGGAAGAAATAAATTTAAATGGTGATCCTGCAATAAAAATAAATACGTCTCCTAAAGCAGATTATGTTATAGAAGAGCAGTCAGTAGCCATATCACCCAATATTATTACAGTTGCAGATCCATCCTTTAATGTAAAGGTTAATATGCGAAATATTGGGAAAGCTGTAGGAGATTCAATTAGGGTATCAGTGAAAAGATTATTGCCTAATGCAACAATACCCGTAACTATTAAGGATACATTAATACCCGGTATCAAATATGAGGATAGTTTAAATTTAAACGTAGCAATAAATCCTGCAACAGATAATGGGCTTAATAAAATTATTGTAGAGTTAGATTGGACAAATAAGGTGAATGAGATTTATGAGACCAACAACAAAATAACAAAAGATGTTTTTATTTTTGAAAATACGTTAACTCCAATTTATCCTTACAATTATTCAATTGTAAATAATCAAAACATTACTTTCTCTGCGAGTACAGCAAATCCTCTAATTGGGCAAAGTAATTATACAATGGAAATAGATACCACGGAACTCTTTAATTCTACTTTTAAAAAGGCTTACAATTTAACAAGCGCTGGCGGCGTGATACAATTTATGCCTACGAACTTAACTTTAAGCGACAGCACTGTTTATTATTGGAGAACGGCTGTTATCCCATCAATTGGTGCAACTGTCTGGAATAGTGCTTCATTTATTTATTTGCCATCAAGTGGACCTGGCTTTAATCAGTCACATTATTATCAAAAACTTAAAAGTAATTATGATGCTAATATATTTTTGAGTAATTCTCGAGACTTGAAATTCACAAGTCTAAATACTCTACTGAATGTTTCTACAGGTAACTTCCCTCCAAATGATTTCCCCGAAACAACTGTGAATTTGGGTGCTTTCAATATAAGTAATTGGGGTACGAGGTTTAATACATTTCAGTTTACAGTTTTGGATGGTGTTACAGGTTCAGTTATTAAGAATACTGCTGCAGGTCTATATGGTAGTAACTCATCAAGTAGAACAAATCAATTTGAATTCTTCTTTGGAGATGTAATAAATAGAAATAAAATAGTAGATTTTTTGAACCAAATGCCAAATAATGCGGTAATTGTTATGTATCCTTTACTCAATAATGGTTCTGTCAATTCTTACGTAAACCAATGGCAAACTGACCCTACCAATACAGCCTCTCCTAATTTGTACGATAAATTAAAAGGGTATGGTTTTACGATGCTTGATTCTTTTTATCGAAATCGAGCTATGATTTTTAAGTTCACTAAAGATGGATCAACAGCTTCTTTTCAAAAAGTTGGGAATACCCAAGAAGAAATTGTGACTGCACAAATTCCGATTAAACTTACCAATGTAAATGGAATTATAACTTCTCCAATTTTTGGTCCGGCCAAAGAGTGGAATCAGTTTCAATGGCGAGGAAACTCATTGGATTCTCCAAACAAAGATTCAATCAGTTTTCAATTGATTGGAATCACTTCAACCGGCTCCGAATCGATATTATATAATGTCGACTCTACAATGAAGAATGTTAACATTGCAGGTGTTAATGCTTCGGTATATCCTTTCATTAAAGTTAAATTCATAAATATTGACAGCCTAAAGGGAACGCCTTATCAACTTAAATATATCAGTCTGAAATATACACCTGTACCTGAAGGTGCAGTTGCTCCGAACATTAAGTTTACGATTAAAGACACGGTAGAGGTGGGAGAGCAAATAGCGTTCTCACTTGCATTTAAAAATGTGAGCCAGGTTAAGTTTGATAGTTTGATGAAGATAAATTTAAAAATCAAAACTGTTAATAATTTTGATAGCATTATCGCCATTCCAAAGGGTAAAATTTTAATAGCCGGAGATACACTCATAGCTTCCTACACGATTCCTTCAGAGAAATATCCAGGAAAAAATACATTATTTATTGAATTTAATCCGGCAAATGATCAGCCTGAACAATTTCATTTTAATAATTTTTTGTATAAAGATTTCTTTGTGAAGTCAGATAAATTTAATCCATTATTGGATGTAACTTTTGATGGTATTCATATATTGAGCAGGGATATTGTTGCAGCTAAACCCACTATATTAATAAAATTATCAGATGAGAGCAGGTCCCTTGCATTAAAAGATACGGCTTTGGTAAAAGTTCAGTTAAGGTATCCTAATCAAACGCTTAGAAACTTTAGTTTTGGCGACACACTCCGCTTTAACCCTGCAAATTTAAGTACAGGAGAAAATGCTGCTACCATAGAATTCAGACCATTTTTACAACAAGATGGCGAGTATGAACTAATTGTCTCTGGGAAAGATGCTTCAGGAAACGTAGCAGGCGCTTTAAACTACAGAACCGTTTTTTCGGTTATTAATAAACCAATGATAAGTGAATTACTAAACTATCCAAATCCATTCACAACTTCTACAGCATTTGTTTTTACATTGACCGGAAGCCAGGTGCCTCAAAATATGCGTATTCAAATTTTGACGATAACTGGTAAAGTTGTTCGGGAAATAACTAAAGAAGAACTTGGTGCAATTCATATTGGAAGAAATATAACAGATTTTAAATGGGATGGTACTGATATGTATGGGCAAAAATTAGCGAATGGCGTTTACATTTATCGTGTAATCACCAACCTAAATGGTAAATCTTTTGAGAAATATAAAGCAGAAGGAGATGATACCAATAAGTACTTCAATAAAGGTTATGGTAAAATGTACCTGATGCGATAAATTGAATTTTAAAATATCAAGCCCTGCCTTTGCGGGGCTTTTTTAATACTTTTGCAAAAAAATACAATGGCTAAAATAGGGATAAATATTGCTACGGGAAGTTTGCAAAAAGAAGAGATTATTGTAGGAATTGATCTAGGCACAACCAATAGCCTCGTAGCAATTATACACCCCGAAACTAAAAAGGCAGTAGCTTTAAGAGAACACAACAGTTCTTCATTAGTGCCTTCCGTAGTTTATTTTGATAATGGAGCCAATGTATTGGTAGGTAATGAAGCAAAAGAATTTTTAATAACTGCTCCTGAGCGCACTGTTTTTTCAGCGAAAAGATTACTCGGTAAAAACTACGATGATTTAAAAGCCAACGCCTCTTTTTTCTCTTACAAAATAATTGATGAAGATGTAAATAAACAAGTAAAGATTAAAGTAGATGATCAGTTCTACTCACCGGTGGAATTGTCTTCGCTAATATTAAAGGAATTAAAAAACAGGGCAGAGCATATTCTTAAAACATCGGTAAATAAAGCAGTGATAACAGTACCTGCCTATTTTAACGATGCACAGCGGCAGGCCACCAGAGATGCGGGTAAACTTGCTGGGTTAGACGTGCTTAGAATAATAAACGAGCCTACTGCTGCAAGCCTTGCGTATGGCTTAGGGATAAATAAAGACGAACATAAAACGATAGCAGTATATGATTTAGGCGGTGGCACTTTTGATGTATCTATTTTAAATTTAAATAGCGGTGTATTTGAAGTTCTTTCTACGAATGGAGATACTTATTTGGGGGGTGATGATTTTGATAATGCTATTGTACAGTTTTGGCAACATCAGGCAAATTTTACAGTAGCAGAATTGCATGCAGATCGTTCTCTTGCGCAGGCGCTGCGATTGAAAGCAGAGGAAGCAAAAAAACACCTTTCCGCAAAGGAACATTTTGTAGCAACCATACAGGAAAAAGAAATTACTCTCAACAGAAACCAATTTAATGAACTTGTAAAACCTTTTATTGATCGGACCATTGATTGCTGCAAAAAAGCAATAAAAGATGCTGATCTTTCAAAAGATGCCATAGATGAAATAATAATGGTGGGAGGAAGTACAAGGGTGCCGTTAGTAAATGAAATGCTGAGCAGTTATTTTGGTAAGCCCGTAAATAATTCAGTAAATCCAGATGAGGTAGTAGCCTTAGGCGCAGCTATACAAGCAGATATTTTAGCAGGTAATAACAAAGATGTATTACTGCTGGATATTACCCCATTAAGTTTAGGAATTGAAACCGCAGGAGAATTGATGGATGTTATTATTCCACGGAACGCTAAAATACCTTCTTCTGCAGCAAGAGAATATACCACACAGCTAGATGGACAGGCAAATATGCGCATAAGTGTTTACCAGGGCGAACGTGATATTGTAAAAGACAACCGATTGCTCGCTACCTTAAATTTGAAGGGAATACCTGCTATGCCTGCGGGTATGGCAAAAGTGCAGGTAAGTTTTATTATAAATGCAGATGGCATCTTAACTGTAAAGGCAAAAGAACTTCGGAGTGGGGTAGAACAGTATATTGAAATAAAACCACAGCTTGGAATAGATGATGAAACGGTGGAAAAAATGTTGCTTGATTCAATGGCCAATGCGCAAAATGATATAACTGCTCGGGCACTCGCAGAGGCAAGTACGGAAGGGGAACAACTGCTGAAAACTACCGAGCGTTTTTTGCAAAAAAATTCTGATAAATTAATTAATAATGAGCTGTCTCAAACTGCAGAAGCCATGCAGGCTTTACAACTTGCCCTCACCATAGCAGATAAAAATTTAATACAAAACAAAACAGAAATATTAAATGATATCTCTCGCCCCTATGCAGAAAGAATTATGAACAGTGCTGTTGGAGAGGCAATGAAAGGGAAAAATATATAAGGTTCAAATTTTAATAATGTACCTTAAAGACAGACTAAATAATAATTTTGATTTTTTAAGAGTATTGGCAGCTTTGTGTATCACTTTCACTCATTCTTATAATTTACTTTTAAAAAATGATGAAGAGCCCTTAATGAAACTAACGGGTAATCACTTTGATTTTTCCTTCATCGGCTTATCAATTTTTTTTTCAATTAGTGGGTATCTTATTGCAAAAAGCGCTGCTAGTTCTCCTTCTTTTAAAAATTATATTTGGAAGCGTTTGTTACGTATACAACCTATGCTGATTTTAGTTTGCGTGATTACTGTTTTTATCGTTGGTCCCCTATTTTCTGTTCTTTCCTTAAGGCAATATTTTAAAGAATTAGCAACCTATACATACCTAAGAAACATAATGCCGGTATTTGGAATCCAATTCTCATTACCGAAAGTCTTTACTGCAAATCCTGCTGAAAGCGGCGTTAATGGTTCACTATGGACTTTAATTGTAGAGGAAAGACTGTATCTAGTTATCGGAATAGTTTTCTTTTTTAAAAAATACGCACAGGCATTATTGTTAATTTTTATAGCTGCTTTAAATCTGTTATACTTTGTAAATATTTTATTCTATTCTGAAAATTTTATTAAATATTTAAGTGGAGGAAATGTTTTTTATGCTTTGTTGTTTTTAAATGCTTCAGCATGCTATTTCTTAAACATCAATTTTATTAAGCGAGAAAAAGCCTCAATTTTTTACTTTATAGTAATTGCAGGTGGGTTGATATTATCTCCTTTTTGTTTTCTTGAAAAGTTTTTGCAAATAATTTTGATACCATTAGTGATATTATGGCTTGCAAATCTAAAAGGCAAAACAAATCAAACAGGTAAGTATGGAGATTTTACTTACGGCATTTATATTTTTTCATTTCCAGTTCAACAAATGATTATAGCAAAGAATACTGCTTTAAAAGAGCCAGTAGAATTATTTGGTTTAACATTATTAATAATTTTGCCTTTGGCCGTTTTATGTTGGCATTTGTTGGAAAAGAAAATGTTATTGTTGAAATACAGAATTATTTGATAGTAGCAATTTGCTGGATCCTACTCACATATTTACCAATCATGTCAAATTCTAAATTAACCTGATCGCCAACTTTTAAAGTATGCATATTTGTGTGTTCGTAAGTGTAAGGGATGATAGCTACCGTAAAAGAATCATTGGTTATATTAAAAATGGTCAGGCTTGTTCCATTTAATGAAACGGAACCTTTTTCAATGATGAGGGGTGCAAATTTCTTGTCAAAAGTTATTACATACTCCCAGCTTCCGTCTTTTGCTAGTGCCTCTATACATTTTCCCACTGTATCAACGTGCCCTTGTACAATATGGCCGTCAAGTCTTCCATCAAAACGTAGGCATCTTTCTAAATTTACAACAGTACCAATTTTCCAGCTTGATAAACTTGTTTTCTTTAATGTCTCTTCAATTGCGGTAACTGTGTAAGTATTTTCGTTTATAGTTTCAACTGTCAAACAAACACCGCTGTGGCTTAAGCTTTGATCTATTTTAAGTTCAGATGCTAAGCCAGCCCTTACGGTAAGTGTTACGTTGGTTCCTTTTTTTTGGACATTTTCTATTGTGCCTAATTGTTCGATTATTCCTGTAAACATTGTACAAAATTCGGATTTTGTTGATAATATTTCTTTTTTTAAATTTTTCTTTTATCTTTGCAATCCTAATTCACTAAAAGGGGGTATAACACAATGCTAATAATAGATTCTAAAGATTGCGAAAACATAGACAAAGCGCTTAAAAAGTATAAGAAGAAATTCGAAAAAAGTCGTACACTTCTTCAATTAAGGGAAAGACAGGCTTTTATTAAGCCATCGATCCGTCGTCGTATGGAAGTTTTGAAAGCAGTTTACAAGCAACAGCTTTCTGAAGGTAAATTTGATTAAAATAGTTCAAAACTATACATAGAACTGATGACAGGTTATTATTAACTTCGGTCATCAGTTTTTTTATGTCTATACATCATCATCACCCCCCTCATCTGCAAAATTTCTTTGATTTTTTACAATTTCAAAAGAGATACAGCAAAAACACCGTCGTTTCTTATAAAAATGATTTGTCTTCTTTTTTTGTCTTTCTTCAAAATCAATATCCTGACACGCAGATTTCGGAAGTAAAGACGGTTTACGTACGCAGTTGGATGGCTTATATGAAAGATAACAAAATGACTGCTCGTTCTTTGAATAGAAAGATGTCCTCATTAAGATCTTTTTTTAAATTTCTTCTGAAAAACCAGATGGTGAAATCTAATCCAGTCAGCGGTATTACATCACCTAAAATGCCCAAACGGTTACCGCAATTTATTACGGAGCAGGATACCGAAAATTTATTTACCATTATTCAATTTTCTGAAGGGTTCAAAGGAATTACAGAAAAACTTGTTCTACAGGTTTTATATTTTACAGGGATAAGAAAGGCTGAACTAATTGGTATTAAGGAAAACGATGTAGACAAAATGAACAGCCAAATAAAGATTTTTGGAAAGGGTAGTAAAGAGAGATTGATTCCGGTAAATAATGCGCTTATAAAAGACTTAATATTTTATGCAACCGAAAAGAAAAGATTAGGCTTGTGCAATGAAAACAATAATTTATTCGTTACAGAAAAGGGAGCTTTATTAGATCCAAAACAAGTTTACAACATAGTAAAAAAATATCTTTCGCTAATCACTACTATTGAGAAAAAGAGCCCACATATTTTGCGCCATACATTCGCCACCCATTTAATGAATAATGGAGCAGAGCTAAATGCTGTAAAGGAATTGTTAGGCCATGCAAGCCTTGCAGCTACCCAGATTTACACACATAATAGCATTGAAAAATTAAAAGATGTATATAAAAAAGCACATCCCAAAGCCTAAAAATATTAACAGCAAAAAATAAAATTTTAGAAATATTTTTTTGTAACTTGTATCAACGATTTATAAAATGTAGAATTACATATTGCCTATGTAAATTTTTACCTTATTTATTTTTTTCACCCAATAAAAAAATGGTTATGAACGTAAACATTCAAACTGTACATTTTGATGCAGATTCAAAATTAGTAGATCACATTGAAAGCAAATGTGAAAAGATTTCTCAGTTTCATGATAGAATAACAAAAGTAGATGTATATCTTAAATTAGATAATATCGTACACAATATAAAAGATAAGATTGCCGAGATTAAGGTACTAATACCAGGGCATGAATTCTTTGTAAAACATTCGTCTAAATCTTTTGAAGAAAGTTTTGACGGTGCTTTAGATGCTGTTATAAATCAAATAAAGAGAAAAAAAGAAAAATTAGCAGCGTAATTTTTTCTAAAGAAATACTTTCAAAAGCTGTCATAATTTATGGCAGCTTTTTTATTTTGTTTCATCGGCTAATTATTCTTGAAAAACCCTGAATTTTAATACCGAGAATGTTAATTCATTATTTCATCGAAATATTTTCAAAAAAACATTTTCAAACTTTTTCTATTAATAATTTTCTCTTACATTTGCATTCCCAAAAAAAATGAGCATAAATTTTTGTGTTCGCTATTTTGGTTAGTTCTTTTTTAATAAGCCGAAATAGCTCAGTTGGTAGAGCAACTGATTTGTAATCAGTAGGTCGCTGGTTCGACTCCAGTTTTCGGCTCTTTTGAAATTAATAATTATTAGCTCAGGCAAATGATTATGAACGGGCAGATGGCCGAGTGGTTAAAGGCGACAGACTGTAAATCTGTTCTCTCACGAGTACGTAGGTTCGAAACCTACTCTGCCCACAGTTCTTTGAATTAATAATTAATAATTATTAATTGTATTAGCGGAAGTAGCTCATTTGGTAGAGCGGTAGCCTTCCAAGCTTCAGGTGGCCGGTTCGAGCCCGGTCTTCCGCTCATTTTTAACTGTCTGCGACGGCAGATGTGTAAAAGCCGTCGTAGCTCAGGGGTAGAGCACTTCCTTGGTAGGGAAGGGGTCATGAGTTCGATTCTAATTGTTGGCTCAAACATGGGAACCGAACTGATAATGCATCCCGATAGCAATCGGGAGGGTCATGAGTTCGATTCTCATTGATGGCTCAATAATAATAAAAATCTGAAAAGATTAAAAATACAGTCCTTGATTTATCAGACTTAAAATGAAAAATCTAATTTTCAAAACAAATACTAAAAATTAAACAATGGCAAAAGAATCATTCAAGAGGGATAAACCCCATCTTAACGTTGGTACTATCGGTCACGTGGATCACGGAAAAACAACCTTAACAGCCGCTATAACCGATGTTTTGTCACAAAGAGGTTTAGCGCAAAAGAAAAATTACGATGATATAGATGGTGCACCTGAAGAAAAAGAAAGAGGTATCACTATTAACACTGCTCACGTTGAGTACGAAACAAACTCACGTCACTACGCCCACGTAGATTGTCCAGGTCACGCCGATTATGTAAAGAACATGATTACAGGTGCTGCTCAAATGGATGGTGCTATATTGGTTGTAGCTGCAACTGACGGTCCAATGCCACAAACTAAAGAGCATATCTTGCTTGCTCGCCAGGTAGGTGTTCCTCAGCTTGTTGTATTTATGAACAAAGTTGATTTGGTAGACGATCCAGAATTACTTGAATTAGTAGAAATGGAAGTTCGTGAATTGCTTTCTTCTTATGGTTTTGATGGTGATAATACCCCAATTATACAAGGTTCTGCAACTGGTGCATTAGCTGGTGATGAAAAATGGATTGCAAAAATCAACGAGTTGATGGATGCTGTTGATAGTTACATTCCGGTTCCTCCACGTTTAGTTGATTTGCCTTTCCTAATGTCTGTAGAGGATGTATTCTCTATCACAGGCCGTGGTACAGTTGCTACCGGTCGTATTGAAAGAGGTCGTATTAAAGTTGGTGAAGCTATCGAAATAGTAGGTTTGATGGAGAAGCCTTTGGCATCTACTTGTACAGGTGTTGAAATGTTTAAGAAATTGCTTGACGAAGGTGAAGCTGGAGATAACGCAGGTCTTTTATTACGTGGTATCGAGAAAACTCAAATCCGTCGCGGTATGGTACTTTGTAAGCCAGGTTCTATTACTCCGCATACTGAATTTAAAGGTGAAGTTTACGTTCTTTCCAAAGAAGAAGGTGGGCGTCATACTCCATTCTTTAACAAATACCGTCCTCAGTTTTATTTCCGTACTACGGATGTAACTGGCGAAGTTACTTTGAATGAAGGAACTGAAATGATTATGCCTGGTGATAATACTAACTTTACTGTAAAACTTATTCAACCTATCGCAATGGAGAAAGGTCTTAAGTTTGCAATACGTGAAGGTGGTCGTACAGTTGGTGCAGGTCAGGTTACTGATATCATCAAATAAGAATAAATTTAATTCTTTGAAAAAAGAATTTTAAAGAAATAAAATACAACAAAGTACCTTTGGTCATTACCCTTGGTACTTTGTTGTTTAAAACAAAAGTGAGAAATTGGTTCTTTTATAAGGATGTTTTTTACTGAATAAATAGTTCTTAATAGCCGTAATTAAGCTCCCTCTTTGAGAGTTTTATGCGCAAAACACGGGAATGGTGCAACGGTAGCATACGGGTCTCCAAAACCTTTGATCTTGGTTCGAATCCTAGTTCCCGTGCCATTAGTTTGAAATTGTGACAGTTGCAATTTCAGTAGTATTCATTTTTTCATTAGCACATTAGCTTAGGCTAATCAGCAAATTTTGTTTTATGAACAAATTTACAGATTTTGTAAAGGAATCTTATATTGAAATGACAGAGAAAGTTAGTTGGCCCAAATGGGACCAATTGACCCAATCAACTATGATTGTTTTAGGCGCAACCTTATTTATCACTATTATAGTTGGGATAATGGATTTTGTAGCAAACGGCTCAATGAAATTTATTTACTCTTTATTTAAATAATCATGGAAGATATAATAACTGACTCAGCCATCACTTCTCCGGCAGAAAAACCTGCTAAAGATAACAAGTGGTATGTGCTTAGAGTAGTAAGTGGTAAGGAGCGTAAAATAAAAGAGTATCTAGATAAGGATATAATTCGCAATGGATGGGATAAAATAATTTCTCAAATATTTTTGCCGGTCGAGAAGGTTTACAAAGTTGCCAATGGTAAAAAAGTAATGAGAGAAAGAAATTTTTACCCAGGGTATATCATGATGGAAGTAGCCGATGGTAAACTTACCGATGATATTATACAACACGTAAGTGGAATCAGCAATGTAATGCATTTTCTTACAGATGGTAAAGGGTCTAAAGGAAATATTATTTCTTTAAGAAAAGCGGAAGTCAACAAGATGTTGGGTCGTGTTGATGAAATGACTGATCAGGGTGGTGTTACAATGAGTGAGCCTTTCATTATTGGAGAAACGATCAAGATTATTGATGGACCATTTAATGACTTTAATGGCGTTATTGAAGAGGTAAATGATGAAAAGAAGAAATTAAAAGTTCAGGTAAAAATATTTGGACGTGCTACTCCAGTTGAATTAAGTTATATGCAGGTAGAGAAAATATCATAATAAAATTGGTTTAATAAGAAAACCCGCCGTTTGTATCGGCGGGTTTTTATTTTATAGACTAGATGAAAACATTGATTACGTCTACTCTTTTAATTTCCCTTTATAGTGTGACTTAAATAATTCAAATCTTGGCAAAGAAACGTTTTGAACATATCCGTCATTGGGATTATTTATTATATAATGTTGATGGTACTGCTCTGCTCTATAAAAAGCATCTAATTTTTTTACTTCTGTTACAATGGGCTTTTTAAACACTCCTGTTTTGTTGTATTTTTCAATAGCTGCATTTGCCAAAGATTGTTGCTCCTGTGTTTCAAAAAAGATCGCAGATCTGTATGATGATCCTCTATCTGGTCCTTGTTGGTCAGGCGTAGTAGGATCTTGTGATAAAAAGAAAACATTTAATAATTCATCGTAAGAAATAATTTTTGGGTCATAATAAACCAAAACGCTTTCTGCATGGCCGGTAGTTTCTGTTCCAACTTCTCTGTAAGTAGGGTTTTTTGTATTTCCACCTGCGTAACCTGCAATTGCACTGTCTACACCCTGCACTGCCTCAAAAATATGAACTGTGCACCAAAAACACCCTGATGCAAAAACGGCTGTAGCTTTATCTTTTGAGGGCATCATTTTAACTTCGTTGTTAACTTGTTTTACGCTGTTTGGTCCTTGCGCACAACTTAACTGTGTCAACGCTACTAAACCTAAAAAAGCAAAGGCTAATGATCTTAAATAATATTTCATGCTAAGTAATTTGTTTAATGACAATTTTTAAATTTATTAATTATGTACGCAAAAGATAATACTTACTTACAGATTAAAATATTAAAACTTTGCTAATGCTTAACTATTTGCTTTTAGGCAAAACCATCTTTGTCAACAACTCAAACGTAGCCATAATAAAATAACTTCGTTAAGCTGCTGACGACTTTCTATAAATAGTATTAAATACTTTTAATTATGGGGACAGATACTTTAAATAGCATGGAGAATTTTAATAATAATGTTGTTGTAAAATTTCAATTGTACAATAGTTTATTTTCTAGTCTTCCATTTCATCGGATTGAAAGAACAGGTATATTACTTTCTCTATTTCAAAATGATTGCGAAGATGGGTTCACAAATTTGTTGAGTCCTACAGATATTATTGAAAGTTTTTTCGATAAACACACCAATTATAAGGAACAGCAGGAAAGATTAAATATGCTTTTTAGGATGATACAATATGTAGAGCGGCAGGTTGTATTATTTGATGCCTTGGAAGATGCAGCATTTACTTCAGTAACAGATATGGGTGGCGCAGGTACGTTAAAGCAATTAGAACTAGAAGTTGCACAACATAAAAAAGAAAAGGCAATAGAAAAAAAGCTGAAAGAATTTTCTGTACAATTGGTATTAACTGCTCACCCAACACAATTTTATCCGGGGCAGGTATTGGGTATTATAAATGATCTGTCAAAAGCATTAGGCGAAAACGATGCAGCCAAAATAAATATATATCTCCAGCAATTAGGTAAAACAGCCTTCTTGAAAAAACAAAAACCTACTCCCTTCGATGAAGCAGTAAGTTTAATCTGGTACCTGGAAAATGTGTTTTATACAGCTGCAGGTAGAATTGTAAACGCTTTAGAGAACCAATATCCTGAGGCGTTAAACGCAGGTAAATCAATAATTAAGATGGGTTTTTGGCCAGGCGGCGACAGAGACGGTAACCCATTTGTTACAGCTGAAACTACATTAAAGGTTGCCGCAGCGCTCAAAGGAAGCATCATTAAGTGTTATTATTTAGAAATAAGAAGACTCAAACGCCGCCTCACTTTTAAAGGAATTGATGTTCTATTAAACAGTCTTGAAAAAAAGTTATATGACAGTATTTTTATACCTGACTTCATATCTGTGTTAACAAAGCAGGATATTCTAGCACAGCTTGAAGAAGTAAGGAATATGATTGTTGATGAACACAATGGACTTTTCTTGTACCTCATAACAGAGCTAATAAATAAAGTAAATATTTTCGGTTTATACTTTGCATCGTTAGATGTGAGGCAGGAAAGCAGCGTACATAATATGATACTTGAAAATATGTATGGTGCCGAGTACAGTAATCTATCAATAAGAGAAAAATCTGTTTTTTTAACTAATCTAAGCGAAATAAACGGAGAAAATAATTTTGAAGACGCCTTGGTAAATGATACCATCGTTAATATAAAAGGAATAAAAAAAATACAACAACGAAATGGAGAAGATGGTTGTAAGCGTTACATTATAAGCCAGTGTAATGCTGCATTAAATGTCCTGGAAGTTTATGGATTATTGTTAAGTTGCGGATGGCAAAAAGAAAAGCTTTCAATCGATATTGTACCCCTCTTTGAAACGATAGATGATTTAAGAAATGCTGCGGATATTATGAAAGAGTTGTACGAAAATGTGGAATACAAAAAGCACCTCAAGCAAAGAAATAACCTGCAGACAATTATGCTTGGTTTTAGTGATGGTACAAAAGACGGCGGTTATTTGATGGCTAATTTTAGTATTTATAAGGCTAAAGAAACGCTTACAAAAATTGCAAAAGAGAATAATATCGATGTCATATTTTTTGATGGTAGGGGTGGTCCACCGGCACGTGGAGGTGGCAAAACGCATAAGTTTTATGCAAGTATGGGTAAAAATATTAGTAACAAGGAAATTCAATTAACTGTTCAGGGACAAACGGTAAGTTCAAATTTTGGAACAATTGAAGCTGCCCAGTATAATATAGAGCAGCTTATTCATGCAGGCATTAGTAATGCAATATTCAGCAACCAGGAAATAACGCTTCAACCAAAAGAAGAAGCTTTGCTGGAGCAACTAGCTTTAAAGAGTTTAGACCAGTATTTAGGGTTAAAAAATCATCATGATTTTTTAGACTATCTAACCAATATTAGCCCTGTAAAATTTTATGCTGAAACGAATATTGCTAGCCGTCCAGGAAAGCGCAATACTGGCAATAAATTAATTTTAAAAGATTTGCGTGCTATCCCTTTTGTAGGAGCGTGGGCGCAGATGAAACAAAATGTTACAGGATTTTATGGTGTGGGAACTGCCTTGGCCGCATTAGACAAAGAAGGAAATTTTGCTCAGATTGAGGAACTGTACAATAACTCCCTGTTTTTTAAAACGCTGATTGATAATTGCGAAATGGTATTAAAAAAGTGTTTTTTCCCGCTTACTGCATATTTAAGCAAAGATGAAAAGTATGGTGAAATTTGGAATGAAATTTTTAATGAGTTTGAGCTTACTAAAAAGTATGTATTGCAGCTTAGTGGCAAAACTTTATTAATGAGCGATTACCCTGTGGATAGCATGTCAATCACTATTAGGGAAAAGATCATCTTGCCATCCCTTACGATACAGCAATATGCTTTAAATAAATTAAGAGAAATAGATGAGCAAAATATCAATTCTCCTTTAAAGGAAACTTATGAGAAATTAGCTATCCGAACTTCATTTGGTATTATCAATGCAGGAAGGAATTCAGTATAGTGTTCCTTCTTCTCGTAAGAGGTGTACAAACTTTAAACTTTGTCAAGAAGCCAATATGAAGATTGTAATTATTATTCTTTTTAGATTTCGATAATTTCTTCTTTTAAAATACCGTCTGTTTGTACAAGCAATGTGCCCTGTGTATAATTTTCATTGTGCTGAGATGCATCTAAACCAAGTAATTCTTCTTCCTGACTTACTCGAATAGGAAGTATGAAATTAATAAACTTAAAAATCAGGAAAGACATAGTAAAACTATAAGCAACCACAATTACCAACCCTTTTAATTGAGTAAAAAAGAATGCTGGGTTGCCGTAAAACAGTCCGTCTGCACCTGCCGGATTTATTGTTTTTGAAGCGAAAATTCCGGTTAAGACCATGCCTACCATTCCACCGATTCCATGGCAGGGAAATACATCGAGGGTATCATCTAAACTTGATTTTGATTTATAATATACGGCTACATTTGAAATGATGGCTGCCACAAAACCAATAAAAATGCTTTGAGGAATACCAACAAAGCCTGCGCCTGGTGTTATAGCAACGAGGCCTACCACCGCACCAATACAAAATCCTAACACGGATGGTTTTTTACCTCTTATAACATCAAAGAACATCCAGCTTAAACCCGCAGCTGCAGCAGATGTATTGGTTGTTGCAAATGCAGAAACTGCCAATGAATTTGCTGCTAATGCAGAACCTGCATTAAAACCAAACCAGCCAAACCAGAGTAAACCAGTTCCAATTAAAACATAAGGGATATTTGCAGGTGGAATTTCTTTCTGGTCTATGTGAGATTGCCTTCTTTTTAAAACCAATGCTCCGGCAAGTGCTGCACAGCCCGCAGATATATGTACAACAGTACCTCCTGCAAAATCAAGCACACCCATTTTAAAAAGAAAACCTTGTGGGTGCCAAGTCCAGTGTGCTAAAGGCGCATAAACCAGTAAACTAAATAAGACTATAAACAATATGTAAGCAGAAAATTTTATACGCTCAGCCACAGCGCCTACTACCAAGCCAGGTGTAATAATAGCAAACATGAGTTGAAATAATGCAAACAACAGTAGTGGAATGGTAAGTGTAGCACCACCCTGTAACGCTGGCGCACCTGATGCGACACCTTTAAACATAAAATGCGTGATAGGGTTACCAATAAATCCACCGATAGTTTCCCCAAAACAAAGACTATAACCCACCGTTACCCAAAGCACACTTACCACACCTGCTGAAACAACGCTTTTGATCATTGTGCTTATAACATTTTTGCGATTCACCATACCTCCATAAAAAAATGCTAACCCAGGCGTCATTAAAAATACCAAAGCAGTTGCAACCAAAATCCAAGCAATATCTGCTGCGTTAAATTTACCGTCGTTAAAATTTGGTTGGCATGGAATGAAAATGGCTGCAATTGCTGCAATGCTAAGTATAAAAAATGGAGCTAAATTTTTGAAGGTAAGAGTTTTCATTATTAATTTTAAAAATTAAGATTTAACTATTTATGCTAAAATAAGTAAATACTTCTTAATATTTAAATTAAAAGTCGATTATTTATTGTCTATTACCATCATTTTATCTATTTTAATAAAAAATAAATACATATATATTAATGTAATATTATTGGTAAATATTTCGTCTTAAGATTGAATTGATTTTATGAACAAAGTGCTTTCAACTGATTACCGTAATAAATTTTATTCTTTGTCAAGCTCGTTCTAAATATTGTATTGAAACTGTTCAAGAGAAAGAGATAATTTGAGTGAGTTCCAATGTAGACTCCTTTATGCTTGTGTACTAATCGTTTTCATATTCGTCATGGCTTGCCTAAGTGAAGCTCCTATAATTTCTATGGGATGATTACGCAAAGCATGATTAACTTTTATTAATTCTTTATTATCAACCCCTGTATCTTTTCCGTTGTTGAAATTTTTTCCAATGACATCAGTTTCTATTTTACTCATAAAATTTGCAAGCAAGGGTTTACAAGCATGGTCAAATAAATAGCAACCATATTCTGCAGTATCAGAAATTACGCTGTTCATTTCAAACAATTTTTTACGTGCTATGGTATTTGCAATCAATGGTGTTTCGTGTAATGATTCGTAGTAGGCAGACTCTTTCTTAATTCCAGCTTCCACCATCGTTTCGTATGCTAATTCAACCCCAGCTTTTATCATGGCAACAAAAAGCAACGCATTGTCAAAAAATTCCTGCTCAGCAATTTTCATGGTCCCTGCCGGTGTTTTTTCAAAATCTGTTTCGCCGGTTGCTACTCTCCATGCAAGTAAATTTTTATCATCGTTTGCCCAATCTTCCATCATAATTTTACTAAAATGTCCACTCATAATATCGTCCTGATGTTTTTGAAACAATGGACGCATAATGATTTTTAATTCTTCTGAAAGTTCGTAAGCTTTTATTTTAGCAGGGTTCGATAATCTATCCATCATAGCAGTAATACCACCTTGTTTCAATGCCTCCGTAATTACTTCCACACCATGCTGTACAAGATTAGATGCATAAGACTTTTCAATTCCTTTCTCTATCATTTTATCGAAACAAAGTATAGAGCCGGTTTGCAACATGCCGCACAAAATGGTTTGCTCACCCATCAAATCACTTTTTACTTCGGCTACAAAAGATGATTTTAAGACGCCTGCTCTGTGGCCACCAGTCCCTACAGCATAAGCTTTAGCCTGTTCCAATCCTTTTCCTTCGGGGTCGTTTTCGGGATGTACGGCAATTAATGTGGGTACGCCAAATCCTCTTTTATATTCTTCTCTCACTTCGGTACCAGGGCATTTTGGTGCAACCATTATTACCGTTAGATCTTTTCTTATTTGCATACCTTCTTCCACAATATTAAACCCATGAGAGTAGGAGAGTGTTGCGCCCTTTCTCATTAATGGCATGATGGCATTTACTACAGAAGTATGTTGCTTATCTGGCGTAAGATTTAAAACCAAATCTGCTTCGGGAATTAATTCTTCGTATGTACCGACCATAAAATTATTTTCTGTCGCACTTTTCCATGATGATCTTTTTTCTTGAATTGCTTCATTACGCAATGCATAGGAAATATCTAATCCTGAATCTCTTAAATTCAAACCCTGGTTCAGACCTTGCGCACCACAACCAATGATGACTATTTTTTTTCCTTTCAACACCTCTACACCATTGGTAAATTCATTGCTGTTCATAAACTCACATACCCCTAGTTGATTTAGTTGTTCTCTAAGTGATAAGCTGTTGAAATAATTTGCCATATTGTTATTACTTTTTGTTTAATTTTTTATTTCATCTTAGATAAAGAAGAAAGCAGATTCTTCGCAGAGGACTTTAAGACTATGAGAAAACTCTTTTAACTCTTGTTCTCGGCGGTGAAGAATTACATAGTAAAAACCTCTTCATTCTGATTTAAAAATTCATTCTCCACTAGGTCGTCGCTTGGTGCAGACTCTTCATAAAATTTTAGTTTATCATGAAACCCGCTGCTATTTTTTATAATAGCGATTCTTGCACTGCGAACAAATTCAATTAAGCCATAAGGCTCCAAAGCTTTTATTAAACCATCTGTTTCCTCTCTGTGACCTGTAGTTTCAAAAACGGTATAATCTTTCCTAATCACAACTGCTCTTGCGCCATGCTTTCTTAATAACCTCTCTACTTTTACTTTTTCTGCAATTTCATCTGTCGGTACTTTATACAAAGCCATCTCTTGCCACACAACTTCATCTTCTGTGTTATAAAACGCTTTTAAAACATCTACTTGTTTCTCTATTTGTGTACACAGTTTTCTTACTACATCTTCTGTTTCATTTATTACTATAGTAAAACGATGTACACTTTCTACTTCGGTTGGTGAAGTGTTCAAACTATCTACATTTATTTTTCTTCTACTGAAAATAATTGCTATACGATTTAGTAAACCAATTTGGTTTTCTGTGTAAACAGTGATGGTATATTCTGCTTTAATCATTGGTTTAAATTTTATTTTCGCACGTAAGGCAGAGAGGTATCTATAAGTTTTGCTTTCTATCAACCCTTTGTGCAACTTTCTCACATTGTGTTTTGGCGGTTCAAAGACTACTTTAATCTTATCTCACTAACACTACAACCCTGCGGCACCATAGGAAAAACATTGTTCTCTTTTCCAACCATTACTTCTAATAAATAGGCACCATCAAAATCTAACATCGTTTTCAGAGAATTTTTTAAATGATTTCTTTCACTTACTCTTTTTCCTTCTATGCTATACGCTGCAGCTACTTTTACAAAATCGGGACTTTTGATATTTGTGAAAGAATATCTTTTATTCATAAATAATTCCTGCCACTGACGCACCATTCCAAGAAACCGGTTGTTTAGAATAATTATTTTTACATGCACATCGCTTTGCATGATAGTACCCAATTCCTGTATGGTCATTTGTATGCCGCCATCGCCGATAACTGCTACCACTATGCTTTTTGGCTTCCCAAATTTTGCACCAATAGCAGCTGGCAAAGCGTAACCCATTGTTCCCAAACCGCCACTTGTAATATTACTTTTGCTTTGGTTGTATTTTGCATAGCGACAAGTAACCATTTGGTGTTGCCCTACATCTGTAACAATTATTGCATTGCCCTCTGTTAATTCGTTCAAGGTTTTTATTACTTCGCCCATTGTTAGTTCTCCCTCTGTGGGATTTAATTCAGGCGTGATACACTGGTCTTCCTCTTGCTTTGTATAATCTGCAAAGTTTTGTAACCAATCGGTATGAGTTCCTTTATTAATTAATGAAGTGAGCATTGGCAAAGTTTCTTTACAATCTCCCCAAACTGCCACAGTTGTTTTCACATTTTTATCAATTTCGGAAGGGTCAATATCAAGGTGAACAACTTTTGCCTGCTTAGCATATTTATCTAAACGACCAGTAACCCGATCGTCGAAACGCATTCCTACGGCAATTAAAACATCGCATTCATTTGTTAAAACATTGGGTCCATAATTACCATGCATACCCAACATGCCAACTCCTAGTTTATGGTCTGATGGTATTGCACTCATTCCCATAATCGTCCATGCTGCAGGTAGATTGCCTTTTTCTATAAAAGCAATAAATTCTTTTTCTGCATTTCCAAGAATTACACCTTGCCCGAAAATTACAAAGGGTTTTTTTGCTTCGTTTATTAGTTCAGCTGCAGCAACAATATATTTGTTTCTAACAATCGGCTTTGGCCGATAACTACGAATATGAGTACATTTTGTATAACCCGCATACTTAAACATTTGCAGTTGTGCATTCTTTGTAATGTCTATCAACACAGGTCCAGGGCGG
Source organism: Chitinophagales bacterium (assembly GCA_038225275.1). Taxonomy (GTDB): domain Bacteria; phylum Bacteroidota; class Bacteroidia; order Chitinophagales; family Chitinophagaceae; genus Ferruginibacter. The sequence goes on from JBBREY010000011.1 coordinate 34,701, forward strand.
CCACTACCTGCAATGTAAAATGCTTTTGCAAGCACCGTTGGTATTTCAGTTGCATCTGTAACTTGATAATTCCATTTTGTAACTGGTGTTGTAATATTTATAACATCTGTTTCTTGAAATGCATCAGTACCCAATAAATGAGCAAATACTTGTCCCGTTATACAAACGAGTGGCGTGCTGTCGATCATGGCATCTGCAAGACCCGTAACCAAGTTTGTTGCGCCGGGTCCGCTGGTGGCAAATACAATTCCGGTATTACCACTTGCACGTGCAAAACCTTGTGCAGCGTGTATTGCACCCTGTTCGTGGCGGACAAGAATGTGATTTAACTTTTCTTCGTAATCATACAATGCATCGTATAACGGCATGATAGCGCCACCCGGATAACCGAAAATAATGTTTGCATCTTCTGCAATTAAAGCTTCAAGTACAGCAACAGAGCCATTTATAGAGGTGGTTGGTCTTAAAATTTCTTCCTGTTTTCGTTCTGCTACTAATTCCATGTTGTATGTTTTATTTTACTCAAACTTTAACCTCCAAACGAAAAGTTAATTGAGTAAGCTTTGATCCTTTCTACATATTTTAAACTTATCAGCACGTTAGCACATTAGGTAATTAATTCTCATCCGTAACACACCCCTCACTCGCATCTTTTACATACATGGCATATTTGTACAGCACACCTTTTGTAACTTTTAATTTGGGTTGTTGCCATTTTTTTCTACGATCTGCAATTATTTCTTCACTTACTTTTAATGTCATTGCTTTTGTAGGTACATCAATTTCAATGATATCTTCATCTTCCACCAGTGCTATAAGCCCACCATTAAAGGCTTCCGGCGTTATATGTCCCACCACAAAACCATGACTACCGCCGCTAAACCTTCCATCAGTTATTAATGCAACATCTTTTGCTAAGCCTGCACCTGTGATAGCCGAAGTTGGTTTTAGCATTTCTGGCATTCCCGGCGCACCTTTGGGTCCTTCATATCTTATCACCACCACATCTCCTTTTTTTACTCGGCCGCTAGCAATGCCTGCTACCAAATCTTTCTCCCCATTAAATACTCTTGCGGGCCCTTCAAATCGTTCGCCTTCTTTGCCACTTATTTTTGCTACGCTTCCTTTTTCTGCTAGGTTGCCGTATAAAATTTGTAAATGACCAGTTGCTTTAAGCGGTGTTTCTATCGGGTAAATAATTTTTTGTGTTTCAAAATCTATTGCAACAATATCCTTTAAATTTTCTGCTACCGTTTTTCCTGTTACAGTCAGGCAATCGCCATGTAACATTCCTACTTCTAATAAATACTTCATCACTGCAGGGACGCCACCGTGCGCATGCAATTCCTGCATTAAATATTTTCCGCTTGGCTTAAAGTCAGCAAGTACAGGTGTTTTATCGCTTATGCGTTGAAAATCTTCTTGCGTGATCACTACATCAACACTCTTTGCCATTGCTATTAAATGCAACACTGCATTTGTGCTTCCACCAAAAATCATGATGATTGTTATAGCATTTTCAAATGCTTTTTTCGTCATAATATCTTTTGGCTTGATATCTTTCTCTAACAATATCTTTATGGCTTCGCCGGCATACAAGCATTCATTTTTTTTATCTTCACTTAGTGCGGGGTTGCTAGACGAAAAAGGCAAACTCATTCCCAAAGCTTCTATTGCACTTGCCATAGTATTTGCCGTATACATTCCACCACATGCGCCTGCACCAGGGCAACTGTGTTTTACCACTTCTTTAAAATCTTCGGGAGTTATTGTCCCTGCCAGCTTTTGGCCCAATGCTTCAAATGCTGAAATAATATTTAGCGCTTCGCCTT
>JBBREY010000012.1:0-36471 GCA_038225275.1 Chitinophagales bacterium
TTTTATAACGCACTTTTGCGGCAAATCTAAAAAACGAAAAAAGATGAAAGCAAGATTACTATTAATGCTCGCTTTTTCGTGGTGTTTATCTGTTGCAATGGCACAGGAAACGACTTCGGAAATTCAGGGACAAGTCAAAAATGGCAACGCAGCAGTTGCAGGTGCCACCATTCAGGCAACACACCTACCAACTGGTACAGTATACACCGTAGTTACCCGTAAAGACGGTCGCTATAATTTATCGAATGTAAGAATTGGCGGTCCTTACCAAATAAAAATAACCAACGTAGGTATTAAAGATCAAATTAAAGAAAACGTTTTTCTTAATCTTGGCCAGGCATACAATGCCGATTTTAGTGTAACTAACGACACAAAGGATTTAGAAACGGTGGTGGTTGCAGGCACAAGGCAAGATAAAGTGATAAACAACAACCGTACTGGTAGCCAGGAAATTGTTAGCCGTTCTCAAATTGAACGTTTACCAACCATCAGCCGTTCGTTAACGGATTTTACCAAACTCACTCCATCTTCTAATGGCTTGAGCTTTGGCGGTGTAAGTGGTTCTTACAACAACCTAACAGTAGACGGTGCTAATTTTAATAATGCATTCGGGTTAAGCGGAACCTTAGGAGGACAAACGAATTCGCAACCAATAAGTATCGACGCAATTGAGCAAATTCAGGTAAATATTTCTCCCTATGATGTACGCCAAGGAAGTTTTAGTGGTGCTGGTATAAACAGTGTTACCAGAAGTGGTACAAACAAATTTAAAGGGTCTATTTATAATTTTTTTAGAAGCGAAAACTCTCAAGGCTATAAAGTAAATTCGGCAACTGCAGTAAAATCGCCAATAGATTTTAATCAGTATGGTGCTTCTTTTGGTGGAGCAATTGTAAAAAATAAAGTATTCTTTTTTGGAAGTTACGAAAAAGAAAAAATTGCCTTACCAGGTTCTCCAACTTGGAGAGCTGCTAAAACCGGCGAATCATCCGATGGAGTAAGTATTTCGCAAGCAAGAGCCGACACATTAGATGTTTTAAAAACATTCTTAACATCTAAGTTTGGTTACAATCCGGGTTCATACGACAACTACAATTATCGTACTGAGAGCGAAAAAGCTACTGTTAGGTTAGATTGGAACATAAACAAGAACAATACTTTTACAGTTAAATACAATTATTTAAAATCGTTGAGAGATGTAGCAGCTAGTAATAGTGGTGCACAAGGCAGCAGACAACCAAGTAGTACCGGTTTGCCTTTTAGCGGTAACGGCTATACAATAAACAATAATTTTAATATTTTTATTGCAGAATTAAATACAAGATTTACAAATAGGGCAACCAATAAATTACAAATTGGTTATACTGAATTAAGAGATTTTAGAACGCCACAAGCCACGGGCAATCCTTTTCCTTTAGTAGACATCTTAAATGGTAGTGGACAAACTTACACCTCTTTTGGATATGAGCCTTTTACCTACAATAATAAATTAAGTTCAAATATTTTTCAGTTTTCTGACATATTCACAGTTTACAAAGGCGCTCATGAAATAACTTTAGGAACCCAAAATTATATCAAGAATTTTGAAAATGGTTTTGCACCAAATTATCAAGGTTATTTTAGGTTTAATACCCTTTCTGACTTTTATGCTGCTGCTAATAATCCTTACGTTTCTGCAACTCAGCCGGGCACTCAATTGGCAACTATCAGAAGATTAGGATTTGCATCTACTAAAGATGGTTCATTCCCATTCGCTAATATTGGCGCAGCAGAAATTGGTTTATTTGCACAAGATAAATGGAGAGTAAAACCAAATTTTACTGTTACTTATGGTGCAAGAATTGATATACCTACGTTTCAAAATAAGTTTAGCACAAACGACAGTTTAAAAGCGTTGACTTTTAGAGACGGTCAAAAAATAGATGTTGGACAAGCCCCTCCAACAAAGGCCTTGTTTAGCCCAAGGTTAGGTTTTAACTGGGATATAAATAATGATAAGAAAACACAAATACGTGGTGGTATCGGTTTGTTTGCCGGTCCTCCTCCATTTGTATGGATCAGTAATCAAGCGGGTAACAATGGTGTTCAGTTAGGCTCTGTGTCCCTAGGAAACGGAACAACTGCTAACCTTCCTTTTTCTCCAAATGTTGATGCATTTAGACCAGGTGGTGGAAACTTAAGCACGGCTTACAATATTGCAGTAACTGACAAAAACTTTAAATATCCACAAAACTTTAAAGCAAGTTTAGGTATTGATCAAAAATTACCTAACAACTTTACGCTAACTGTAGAAGGTAATTACACAAAAGACGTTAATGCAGTTTATTTTCAAAATATAAACTTACCATATACAGGTACAGTTTTAGCAGGAGCTGATAACAGAGTTAGATATAGTACCCCACAAATTTATAACGGTAATACCCTTAGTAATCCAAATATCAGTGACGCAATCTTAATGAAGAATTCAAACAAAGGATACGGTTATTTCTTAACTACTCAATTGCAAAAATCTTCAAAATATTTTAATGGTAGTGTTGCATACACTTACAGCCAGGCAAAAACCATCAATGATGGCGGATCTATTGCACAAAGTAACTGGAGAGATCGTTCTGTTAAAGGAGACCCTAATACTGACGAATTAGGATACGCAAACTTCTATCAACCACACAGGGTAATTGCCTACGGTACTTATAGAAGAGAATACGCAAAGTATTTTGCTTCATCAATAGGTGTAACTTTTGAGGCTGCAACAAGCGGTACAGGTACTTACGTTTATAATGGTGATTTAAATGGCGATAACCAAACAGGTAATGATTTAATGTATGTTCCAAGAAACCAATCAGAAATTATTCTTGTAAAAGCAAATGCTGCTGACCCAAGAACCCCTGATCAAATCTGGTCACAACTAAATAATTTTATAAATCAAGATATTTATTTAAGTAAAAACAGAGGAAAAATAGTTGAAAGAAATGGAGCACTTGCTCCGTACTTTAAACAACTTAATTTAAATTTTACACAAGATTTCTTTTATGAAACTAAAGATAAAACAAGGAATACTTTGCGTGTAACAGTTGATATTTTTAACGTTGGTAATTTAATTAATAAGCAATGGGGCGTGACGAAATCTTTCACAAGAACAAACCCATTAAATTTTACAGGTATTTCACCTGAGGGGAAACCAACCTTTTCCTTCCCTTACTTAGATGCTAACAATCAAACGCCCGTTACTTCTAGCTATAGAGATAATTTAGGTATTTCATCACGCTGGCAAATGCAAATAGGAATACGCTATCTATTTAATTAATTACAAAGAAAATATCAAAATGAAAAAAATATTAACGAATATAATTTACGCGGTTTGTCTATCGGTAGCAATTACAGCATGTACCAAAAATAACAATGATATCAATGCTGCTGCAAACACTGTAACAGCAGCATCTTCAAATTTATCATTGAACAATAGGGTCACAGCTGGGTTTGTAAAAGACTCCTCTACATTACTAAACGTAAATGTAGGCACGAACGGCACATACAATAAGTTTAGAAAATTTCTTACTTATGACACAATAGCAACAGCTAATAAAACACCAGTCTACAATGTTGGTGATGTAATTAATATCGTTGCATTTTTAAAAGGCGATGATAGTGCTATCGTAAAAAGAAAAATCAATTTTAGATTTTTTCAAACTCCTACTTCATTTATTACCCCAACGGCAACAAATGTTTTGCAGAGAGCAGAAGATTCTTACAGGGGGTTTGCTCCTGCTTCGGCCGATATAATCAGCAGTGCCAGTTTGCAATCTATTATGCCGACAACAGCTTCACCATTTGATGTAAGTGTAGTTGGAATGGAAAGTATTGGAGGGATAAATAATACTATTTATTTAGTAAAATTAAATTATGTAATTCCTGCCACATTTACGGGTAAGCTTTTATCAATAAATTTTACAGCAAACACATCCGGTTCTGCGTCTGACCTTGGAAATGTGAATTGGATTTACGCATTCAGAGTTAGATAAGAATATAGTATTTAAATAAAAAACCGCATTCAGTTTGAATGCGGTTTTTTTATTGAAGTTTATTGCCCCAACCCCATTCCAAAAATGCTGGAAATGCATTTGCCCATGTTGGTACGTCGTGCCTGCCATCCTTCATTTCTAAATATCCGATGCTGTTTTCACTATAACCTTTGTTTTTTAATTCATCAATTAAGCCCAAGGCATCATCAATAGAATCTATAACACCGTTGTTATTTCTATCAGCAGTTTCATCTTGCGTACCAACTTCAAAAAAGAATTTTAACCAGGGATGATAAGTGCCTTCCCTTACCTGCCGCTGCATTATCCTATCCGTATCTTCATTAAAATCCGGATCCAGATGGTCTTTATCTCTCCACCAAAGAGAACCACTAAATACACCCACTTTAAAAAATTCATTAGGGTGATTCCATACAATATCTAATGCGCACAAACCACCTAATGAAAACCCTGCAAATGATTTTTCTTTAAAGGAAATAATGTTGTAAGTATTTCTTATAAATGGTATGAGTTCCTCCATTACAAACTGTGTATACAATTCCGCTTTGGCACCACGGCCTTTGTAGTCTAAAATTTTGGCGGTGCCATATTCATTTTTCCTATCAGTTGAGCAATGAATACCCACACAAAAAACAGGTTCAATAGTACCGGTTGTATACGCAGTTTCAAGAATATTCTCAAAACCCATAGTTCTTAAATCTTGCCCATCATTTACAAGCAATAAACTTATAAGTGAATGGTTAAAATAATCTTCTGAATAGTAACAATCGATAACAACCTCTCTTTTCAGAAAAACAGAATCGATGATATATTTATGGGTAATAATAGCTTCAATATTTTGAGTAGACATGAAGTTCAAAAATAAGGAAACTAGTTAAACAAATCCTTCAAGCAATTATTTAAACATAAATTGTTTTTATGAGCCTTAAAAAATAAATTTATAACTTCAAGTAATATTAAAAATCATTTTCACTACAAATTAATTATATGAAAAAAATTGGCATTTTACATGGTAAAGAAAGGAGTTTTCCGGAGGCGTTTATAGAAAGAGTGAACAGTAAAAATATAGATGGTATAGTAGCTGAACCAGTTAGGATAGACAAGGTTATGCAGGGGGAAAGTAGCGGTTATGCGGTTATAATTGATAGGATTTCTCAGGATGTACCGTTTTACCGTGCCTACCTAAAAAATGCTGCTTTATGCGGTACGGCGGTTATAAACAACCCATTTTGGTGGAGTGCAGATGAAAAGTTTTTCAACAACTGTCTGTCTACAAAAATGAACGTGCCAGTGCCAAAAACTGTCATTGTTCCATCTCATGATTTACCAACGGATACCACAGGCGACTCTTTCTCAAACCTTGCATACCCAATGGACTGGGATAATATTTTTAAATATATCGGTTTTCCTGCGTACATGAAACCACATGCAGGCGGCGGCTGGAAGAGTGTATATAAAGTAACTGATAAAGACGACTTTTTTGAGAAGCACGCAGAAACAGAACAACTGGTAATGATGCTGCAGGAAGAAATTGTTTTTGATGAATACTATCGTTGTTATTGCATTGGAGGTAAGTACGTTAAAATTATGCCTTACGAACCACGCAATCCTCACCATCTTCGCTACGTTGCCGATTTTAAACCTGATGCTGCACGATATAGATTGATGGAGGATATTGTACTTCGCATTTGTAAATACCTTGGTTATGATTTTAACACAGTTGAACTTGCCATTAGAGATGGCGTGCCTTATGCTATTGATTTTTGTAATCCTGCGCCTGATGCTGAGCTTACAAGTGTGGGTCAGGAAAATTTTGACTGGGTAGTAGAAGCATCTGCAACTTTTGCCATTGAAAAGGCACAGTCACAGGTGGAAGGTGCAGACAATCTTACATGGGGAGAATACGTAAAAAGAAGCGCTAACAAACAAACATTATACAAATAATTTAGAGCTGCGCATAAAATAAAAAGACTCAAAACTTATGGCTAGTTTATCATACAAACAATTTACCCTTGGTGTTGAAGAAGAATACATGGTGTTAGATCCTGCAACGCATGAACTAAAAAGCCATGAGCAAAAGATAGTGCACGAAGGGCAGAAAATAATAATGGATAAGGTGAAGGCTGAAATGCACCAAGCGGTGGTGGAAGTTGGAACAGATATCTGCGCAGATGTTGATGAAGCATTTATGGATGTTTCGACACTAAGAAAAACAATAAGCAGTATTGCCGATGGGTTAGGTTTGTGGGTAGGTGCAAGTGGTACGCATCCTTTCAGCCATTGGGAAAGCCAGTTAATTACCGACCATGCTCGTTATAGCGAAATTGTAAACGAACTACAGGAAGCCGCTAGAAGTAATTTAGTTTTTGGATTGCATGTACATGTTGGCATGGAAACCCGTGAAATGGCTATACATATCGCAAACAGTGCCCGCTATTTTTTGCCGCATGTTTTTGCTTTAAGTACCAACTCGCCTTTTTGGGAAGGCAGACAAACCGGTTATAAAAGTTTTAGAACAAAAGTCTTCGAAAAATTCCCCCGTACAGGGATTCCTGATCATTTTGAGAGCATAGAAGAGTACGATAATTACATCAAACTTTTAGTAAAGACAAATTGTATTGATAATGCTAAAAAAATCTGGTGGGATTTAAGAGTACATCCGTTTTTTAATACTGTTGAATTCCGTATTTGTGATATACCAATGACTGTTCAGGAAACGATCGCTATTGCGGGTTTGTTTCAGGCCATTTGTGCCAAGCTATATAAACTACGTACACAAAATTTAAATTTTATGATGTACAACCGCAGGCTTATTACAGAGAATAAGTGGCGGGCAAGTAGATATGGCATTGATGGAAGCATGATAGATTTTGGCAAAGAATCTGAAGTAAATACAAGGGTATTAATATATGAGTTACTCGATTTTGTTGACGATGTAATACCACACCTAGGCAGTGCTAACGCCATCAGCCACGTTCATAAAATGTTGGAGCAAGGAACAGGTGCCGACAGACAATTAAAGGTTTTTGAAGAAACTAAAAGCCTTGTGAATGTGGTAGACTATATACATGCTAGTTTTTTATCAGGATTATAGAATTCAAAATATTAATCCTTATATTTGCCATCCGAAAAAAAATGGCTGCGTAGCTCAACTGAATAGAGCATTTGACTACGAATCAAAAGGTTTTAGGTTTGAATCCTAACGCGGTCACACAGAAAGGTTCCTACACGAAAAGTAGGGACTTTTTTTACGCCTTTATTTTAGTTAGATGTGCTAGTCCGTATGTTTTGCTTTTTACGGAATCATTCACCTTTTCAAATTAATAACACCGTGGATAAATTAACTTGCACTTATTTTAAAATTGCTAGTACTATAAATACTTTGAAATATGACAACACAATTATTTTTGGGAAAAGACCGAGGGCTAAAAGATATTGGATGGCTTAAAAGTAATTTCAATTTTAGTTTCAGCGATTACTATGATCCAACAAAAAGTGCCTTTGGAACATTGGTAGCTTTCAACGATGATTACGTTGAAAGTGGCAAAGGATTTGGTATTCACCCTCATGTAAATATGGAAATAATTTCTGTTTTGCTGAAAGGTAAAATGAACCATATAGATTCTCTTGGTTATAGCACAACAATTGAAGAAGGCGGTGTGCAGATTATGAGCGCAGGAAGCGGTTTAAAACATGAAGAATATAACATTGGTGAAGGTCAAGTAAATTTTTTACAAATTTGGATTCAACCCAAGCTTCAAAATATTTCACCACGATACCAACTTCGGCAATTTGCAAAAGCAAATAGAACGAACAAATTACAAACTATTGTATCTAACGAAGAAGGATTAAATCATTGTTGGATAAACCAAAATGCGAAATTATCATTAGGATATTATGACACCAAAACATCCGTTGAATATACTCTCAACCTAACCAATAAGTGTGTTTTTATTTTTGTAATAAGTGGCAGTTTAGTGGTTGATGGCAAAACCTTAAATGCAAAAGATTCTATTGGGATTTGGGATATCGATAGGTTTAATTTGGAATGTGCTGCAAACACTGAATTTATTTTAATTGAAACTCCCATCAATCAAAAATAAATCACTTTTTAAAATGTATAAATGATCGCTCCATAACCACCAGATTCCCCTTCACTCCTTCCACTTATATATTTACTGACACCACCCGCTAATCCAAATTTTTTATAAACAGGTGCAAATAGATTAATACCGAACCTTGAATAGTTAACATTAGAGCCCAAAAATGCTGCTATGTTATTTTGATTATTTGACGAAATATTTGCCAATGAGGAAGTTTGCCTGGCTATATAACCGTCAAGATAAAGATGACGCCCTGCAAAACCTGTTTTAAATTCGAATATGGCAGCATTTGGCACATGGTTAGTTCTTAAACTATAACCGTAAGAACCTGTAAAAAATACTCCGATATTTAATTTGTAATGTAGTAGAAATAAAGCCGTCGCCTGGGTACTTCTGCTACCTATTGAAACAGCGGATTGATACTTCTGATCAATTTCATAATCTCCAAATGGTGTACTTACACCTGCAGCAACTAGAAGGGATAATTTTGATTTCCCAAATTTTAAATTAAAGGGATTGTATTTTATATAAATTGAAATATCCTGCAAACCGCTCTTCTCATTTTTTGGACCAATATTATCACGTATCTCTTTTGTTATTTCGCCGGAAGCTGATGCGTAAGGCAAATTTATTTGAAGATCAACCTTGTTGCTTATACCGAAAGTTGTGAATGTGCTTACAATATTAGATTTAACCTTGCTATTAACTTGAGTGCCGCTGTTTGTTGACGTATGGTAGGTGCGAATGTAGCTTTCAGTGTAATAAGAAATGACTGCACTCCCCTTTCCTTTCCCCTGCATAAAACCGTTAACCGGTGATTGTGCCATAACAGATAAAACACCCAATACGTTTAAACCTATGAAGCAAATATGTTTGCAAAAATTCATAAAAAAAATTTGAAAATAATTCTATTGATAGCTACGAAATAAATCGCAAAAACTTACATCGACAAAAATTAAAGCTCATAATTTTGGAGGAATAAAAGACGACAGCTATTTTTATCAAAATAGATTTGGATTAGTGTGCTGAGACGATTTTTTTTCAGATTAATTCGTTTAAAACAATTTACAAACCTACAAAAATTTCTATCCTTATTTCATCATCATGTAAAATCTAATTTTTTACTTCGTAATGTAAAATTATGCGGAAGGCAATAGCGCAATTACCTCCCCGTTAATGATTCTTTTAAATCAAAAATTAAAAGCAAGGCCATGCCGAATGTGAGGGTAAGGTGAAACAAAAGAAAACCGTAATTTTTATATATAATACCATATGAAGCAGCTAATAAGAATAATAAAAAGAGCAACATGTAAATAACAAATGAGCCGGAAATTTTTGAAGCTCCAAACCTTTTTAATGCAAGATTTGGGTTGCCTTCATTATTAAATTTGGGCGTTCTTATAAATGGCGTTCGCTTGCCAAAATAACCTTCCAATACAGCAATACTGTTGTGAAAACTCATACCTACTGCAAATGATAAATATACCTGGAACATTTTTACAAATTGAAATATGTTCTTGTTTTTAAAATACTCTCTTGTTGCAATAAAATAAGCAATTGCTAAAATAACAAAATTAGAAAAGAAGACTGTTCCTACGGTCAACATTGGCTTTAAAGACGGTATCATATCCTTAATAAGCAACAATGGAATACTTAAAAAAGCGCTTATTGCAATTGCTAGGTAAACACCAGAATTTAATAAATGGCCAACAGCATGCAACTTAATTTTTAATGGTTGCTTAGATTTAATTAAAGCTGGAATTAATTTTCTTGAAACTTCCGCCCCGCCTTTTGTCCATCTAAATTGCTGACCTTTTAAGGCCGAAAGCGTAGGTGGTAATTCAGCAGGAGAAATAACATCTTCTAAATATAAAAATTTCCAACCTTTTAGTTGGGCACGGTAACTTAAATCCAAGTCTTCAGTAAGTGTGTCGGCCTGCCAGTTACCTGCTTCTAAAATAGCCTGCTTATTCCAAATACCCGCAGTACCATTAAAATTAAAAAACAAGTTTAAATCACTGCGACTGGTTTGTTCTATTCTGAAATGATTTTCCAACCAAAATGCCTGCGCTTTTGTGAGCAAAGAATATTCTCTGTTGGTGTGCCCCCATCTCGTCTGCACCATACCTATACCTTTCTGGTTTAAAACGGGAACTGTTTTTCGTAAAAAATCAGGAGTAGGAACAAAATCTGCATCAAAAATAGCAATGAATTGTCCTTTTGCAATTTCGAGCCCGTGCTTAAGTGCCCCAGCTTTAAAGCCTCTCCTCTCCTCTCTACGCACTACTTTTATATCAATACCCAATTGTTGCCATTTTGCAGAAACATTATCAGCTATGCCAATTGTTTCGTCGCTACTATCATCCAACACCTGTATTTCAAAAAGATGTTTAGGATAATCAAAAGCACAAACAGCATTGATAAGCCTTTCCGTAACATAAGGTTCATTGTATAACGGAAGTTGAACAGTTACAAAAACTTCTTCCTCGCTCAATTGTACATTTTTGGGTATAGTCTTTTTTTTCTTTTTTGACTTAATGTAAGCAATGGTTAAATGAAATTGCAGCAGCGTATAACAAAAAATGAACAGCGTGGTAATGCAATAAAATATAAGCGCTATTATTAAAAAAATCTTCATTAATGCAAAGTTATTCCCTTTTATTTAGTAACCTCAAAAACACCGTTAACATACTGAATCGGGCCATCTAACTTTTTTGTCTTTATTGGACCGTTTTCCAGTTTTAAAACTCCTCTTGGACAAACATTGCTACACACACCACAGCCGACACAACTGCTTCTAACAATATCCTGCCCTTTTTGTGCATAGGCCCTTACATCGATACCCATTTCGCAGTAAGTGCTGCAGTTTCCGCAACTTATACATTGGCTTCCATTGGTTGTAATTCTAAAACGACTAAAGAACTTTTGTTGAAGACCTAAAATTGCCGCCATTGGGCAACCGAACCTACACCATACTCTAGTACCCATAATAGGATAAAAGCCTACGCCGATAACACCGCTGAAAATAGATGCTATAAAAAAGCCATACCACTGTCTTAAAACCCCTGCTTCTATAAACAAAACATTTCTGCCATTGCTCATTAAAATATTTACAAGGCACAAAACAGTTACTGCCATTACCGATAATGCGATGATATAAGCTTTCTTATCAAAATCTTTAAAAATCGTTTTTCTCTTTAATAACAGCACAGATGATAAAATCCCAAATAAGACAATAACAAGTATTGAAAACGATTTTTTATTTAACCAATAGGTTGATGGATTATCATAAAACATAGTGAACAAAACGGCAACGGTTACAACAGTTACCAATGCAAGTACAGAATGAATTAACCATCTTTCAATCTTCCATGCTTTGATACTTTTGTCACTCAGCTGACGGAATGGATCACCCGCAGTTTCTGCCAATCCACCACAACCACATACCCAACTGCAATACCATCTTTTTCCATAAAAATAAGTAAGGATGGGGGATATGATGAAAATCATGGCAATGCCTAATATCAACATAAAAGCTCCTAAATTTCCCCCTTTCAACATCCCATCAATATTCCACTGATCAGTAAAATAAATATTTAGTGGCCACATATTTTTCATGTCCTTTGAAAAATATGCTTTACCAGGATTCAACTTTTCTAAAAATTCCGGAATTAAAAACGCAAAAGCTGTTTGAAAGAACATTATAGAAATCGTTCTAAAAACCTGGTATTTGCTGTGTCTGTTTTTTCGTATAAATTTTACACCCATCAACAAAATAGCAAGTGTATAAAAAGTCCCATATACAAACCATTGCGAAGCTTGATGACCATTCAATAGATAACTGAGCGGATCAAAAAAACGAACCAATCCTGTATTACCTTCTTTATTTAAACCCAAATATTGAGGATACCAATATAAAACGATATAAAAACCTGTTAGAACAATGCCAAGTATCCAAGCCCACAAACCACGACTGGTAAGGCTTTTAAACATCACGCCGTTATTCTTTATTCCATCTGTGGTATCAGCATATAATCCATTTGTATAGAGTAGGCTACCAGAACTGATCATTATTAAAAACACTCCTAATAAAATAGGATTGTAAAACTGATTGAATAATCCCGTCAACAAAACCATTATTGAGATAGCCACAAGTGCTGCCCCTATCTTCATTTTATTATTTAGCGGTTTGCTTTCTGCATGGTTTGCGAGCGACAAAGACATATCCATCTCCATAAATGAAAATTTAATTTGTAATTAAAATATTTTGACGACTGAAAGCAGTTATAAATTCATTTTCAAAACCTTTAAAAAATTCAGGATCAAAATTGGCTTTTCGCAATTGTTGAACTACTGTTTTTACAGCAGTTTTTTCGTTTAACCAATCATTGCACACCTCATGACGAATTCTTATTCCAAAAGAATTTAATCCTTTAAAAGCCAAAGTATTTTTATCCCACAAAATCCTCAGTCCCTTCTCCCCTTTTTTATCTTGCCACCAAAACCATTCTTCCTCCTCAGTTTTTTGCGCTAACACCAATCCGTATGTTTGATATTCTAAATCGAAAAACTTTGCACTATTAAACCAATGACCTGGCTGATATTCGGCTGTTTGACCGACAATGTTTTTCGCTGCAGTTTCGCCATGCATTTTGCCTGTATACCAAACCTGCTCTAAAGGTCTTCTCCCATCTAATGGAGTTTTAAATTGTGCGCAATCACCAATGGCAAAAATATTTTTAATATTAGTTCTAAAATTATTATCAATGAGAATACCTCTGTCTATATCAATTCCACTATCTTTTACAAAAGATATATTTGGGCTTACGCCTACTGTTAATGCAACAAAACCACAATCAATTTCATCTCCGTTACTGGTAATGATAGATGTTACTTTATCGCCATCGTGGCTTTCTATTTCTTTTAATTCAGTATCAAGTTGCAAGTCAACATTATGATGAGTAATTAGTTTGTTAATCATTTCACTCTCTTCAGCGGGCAACACACCGTCCCAAAAACTTTTCTCTCTTATAAGAAAACTTACTGCAATGTTTCGGCTTAGTAACATCTCAACTGTTTCAATACCAATCAACCCTCCCCCTACAACAACTGCACGTTTTATATCTTTTGTATGTTGTTCCATTGTTTGCAAATCTTGCAGATTGTACAAACCCTGCACACCTAGTAAGTCTTGCCCAGGCCAACCAAATTTATTGCTCTTGCTTCCTGATGCAATCACCAAATAATCGTATTCCATTTTAATACCATTATCCAGTGCAATAAAACTTTGTACGGGTTCTATTTTTTGAACATGTGCTTGTAAAAGACTAATACGGTTTTGCTTCCAAAAAAATTCTTCGTAGGGTTCTGTATGTTCCTGCTTCATATGGCCCATATAAATGTACATAAGCGCTGTGCGACTGTAAAAATATTTTGACTCTGAAGAGATAACCGTAATGTCAAAATCACTAAGTTTTCGAATATGCCTTGCACAGGTTATTCCTGCAATGCCGTTACCGATAATAATTACTTTTTTAGACATTGGTAAAATGTTTGCTTATTACGTACAATATAGCAATTAATAATTTTATTAGCAGATACAAAAAACGGATATCATTCCTTGAGAAAAATATCCGTTTCTTTTACCTATACGGGCTAAATTAATAAACCTTACAAACTTATTTCTGTTCGTTCAAATTCCAGTTATAATCTAAATAATCAAGATTTGCATTTGCATTTATATCTGGAGATGCGAATTTGTTTATGAAAGCAATTTTGGTTTGTCCTTTTTCAAAATCACCTGAATACCATTTAAAAATAGATGACAATTTTGGATTGGTTGCTGAAACCTTGTTCTTGTCGGTATCGGCTAAAAACGCTTTCCCTTGCTGGTCTAGCTGCGCATTTAATGTTTTTGCCTCGTAGGCAACATCAAGTAATTTTGGACAGCTAATAGATGCACAGTTTATAGCAAAGTGACTACGTGGATCTCTAAATTGTTTTTTAATTATTTTAAATTCAATCGTATTCAATGTCATATTCTTATTGCCAATACTAAAAAACTTTTTATCCCAAGCTGTATTTATAAAAATGATTGGGTTCGATGCGCCTAATTCCTTTATCGTTTTTACAGGATAATTACTTGTTATAAGTTTAACGGTAAAGGCGTTATAGGCATTTATCCAATAGGCAAATTTTTCATCTTTACTCCAGCTGTTGGCAGGCGCATGATCACTTAATTGTGCTAAATAGTCATTTAATTTAGCAGAGTCTTTAATAAATCCTTTGTAATCAACAAAACCAGCTTTATTAACATGCTTTTGTAAAAGATTCGTCCACGCTTCATGCGTAAAAGCTTTACCATTGCCTTTCGGAATGCCAGAAAAGCAAGAAGATAAAAGTATTGCAGCAGATATTATAAGTGCAGAAAATTTCATAATTAATTTTTTGTGTTAAGAGTTACGGTTTTAAGATATGCATAGTTTTTAAGAACATGCATTTAAACGTTAATAATAAAATGTAATTTTAAAGAAGTTAGTTGAAGTTGCGAACCATTAAAAATAAGATGAGTAAATATTTTACAAAAATGAACATCAATATTTTAATAACGGTTTTATTAATATCAGTTTGCAATTGTAATGTATCAAATAGTAAACCATCTTTTTCTGATACCCCTTCAATTAGAAAAAATTTAATTTCTGGCGTAAATATGGAGGCTCCTCCAAATCCGGTAGATAGTACATGTTTTAAAAATATGAATCGCATCGGTGCAAAATGGGTGTCATTAATACCTTTCGCTTTTAGTAGGCAGGGACAAACAACCGTGCAATACAGTAACGACAGACAATGGTGGGGCGAAAGGGAAGAAGGCATTGTAGCATGCATTCAACTTGCCCACGCTGAAAACATGAAGGTAATGTTGAAACCTCAATTATGGCTTGGCGGTGGTATTTATAGTGGTTATTTTAAATGTGACACAGATAGCGCCTGGAGAGAATGGGAAAAGAATTATTTAAAATATATTTTACATAACGCCGTAATTGCAGAAAACAACAAAGCAGATTTATTTTGTATTGGAACTGAAATGGATGCAGCTGTAAAAGAAAGACCACTTTTTTGGAGTAACCTGATTGATTCTGTAAAAAAAGTTTACAAAGGTGAACTTACCTATGCGGCCAATTGGGGTTGCTTTAAAGAATTTGCAAGCTGGGATAAATTGACGTACATAGGAATTGATGCGTATTTCCCTATTAGCAATGCAGTGACGCCAAGCGTTGACGAATTACTAACGGGATGGGAACCACACTATTCAGATATACAAGCATTTACTGAACTTAAAAAAAAGCCGATTCTTTTTACGGAGTATGGCTACAGAAGTATGGATAAATGTGCAGAAGAACCATGGCTCTCAAATAACGCAGGCACAGTAAATATGCAGGCACAACAAAATGCCTACGAAGCTTTGTACAAAAAGTTTATACCGCAAACCTGGTTTGCCGGAGGTTTTTTATGGAAATGGCATGTGTATGATTCGAGGGCAGGTGGTTTAGCAAATAACAATTATACTCCCCAAAACAAACCCGTTGAGTTAACCATAAAAAAATGGTACAGCAATGAAAACTAAATTCGGCATATTCCTACTTTTAATTACGATTTTTATATTCTACAATAACGAGACGGTTGCACAACACACTAGAATGGTAAAAAGTAAAAGTTATAATTTATTGCTGAAAAAATTATTGAAGCATGATGTGCCCGAAATAAGTATTGATACTTTAAACAAAAAAAAAGATACTGTTTTATTGCTTGATGCAAGAGAAATTGCAGAGTATAACGTAAGCCATTTGTACAACGCAAAATATGTAGGTTATAAAGATTTTAATATTGATTTGCTACATAACACGAATAAAAATCAACCAATCGTAGTTTATTGTTCTGTTGGTTATAGAAGTGAAAAGATTACAGAAAAACTATTAGATGCCGGTTTTACAAATGTTCAAAATTTGTACGGAGGTATATTTGAATGGAAGAATAAAAAGCTCGATGTAGTTGATGCAAACGGCGTCACCAACAATGTACATCCTTACAGCAAAACTTGGGGCTTATGGTTAAAGAATGCCAATAAGATTTATGAAACTCCCGAATAGTTCAATCTAAAACAATTGCCTTATTTTTTTTAAAAGAATAAACCATTGCCACTAGTACAACTATATATTCTACTCCGATTAAATAAAAGTTTTCTTTAAAATCTATATTCCCGTAGGCGTTGTAAGATAAAAACGCAATACCCATCCAAACAAATGCATACTTTTTATTTGCAATCAATGCAAAAGGCAGCAGATTGATCATATACCACGGATGAACTGTGGTAGCGAAAAAATAATAGAGGGTTAAAATAATAAGAGCATATAAAGTAAATTGTTCAGTAGTTAATTTTCGTTTTATAAAAAAAATCACCGCATAAATTGAAAGAAAAACAGCCATTAAAATTGGACCAATAAAACTAATATAATTGTAACCTTTTAGCCACCAACCAATTTCTCGGGCTAGATAATAAACTGATGCATTAAACTCAAAATTTTGAAAATAAAGATTAAGGCTTTTTGCAAACCCATCTATAGAACCAATTGCAATAAATGGTACAAATAAAACTACTGCAACGCCAACCGCTATCATTGAAAACACTAGTCCTTTTTTGAAACCAATCCATCTCATAATGAGTGGTAAAAGCAGCAGTGGTAGCAATTTTGTAACAATGGCAAGCCCCCAAAAAATACCAGAAACCAGCAGCTTATTTTTAAGAATAAAATAAATACTTACTGCAATTAGTGCAACCTGCATTACTTCAAAATGCGCATTGCCCGCACCTTCAATTATTACCAGCGGGTTTAAAGCATAAAGTATAATCAACTTTACATCAGCATTTAATTTTTTTAAAATTTTTGCTATAAAGTAAACTGCTATGCAATCCGCTATTGTAACAATCAATTTAATAATAACAGTGCTAATAAAAATTGAACCTCCACCAAAGAAAGCTGCAACAGTAAAAACGCCTTGCATTAAGGGTGGGTAACAAGTATAAAATTGTGGGTGGTTTATTAGGGCATGTAAATGCTGGAAATATAAAAAATTTGAACCTGTGGTACTCAATGCTGATAAATAATTGTCAGGTGTTGTGAGCAAAGGATTTTGCCCGGCTACAATTAATTGTCCATCCCATAAAAAACGATAAACATCATCGCTAAGGGAAGGCATAATAAATGCCGAACCTATTCTCAATACGATTGCTGCAAAAAAAACCTGTGGTAGGGTTATATACTTTCTTGCAAAATAAAATGAGATAAAAATTAGGTGTAAGAGCAACTGCCAACCTACTAAATAATTAAACTCTTTTCGATTAATATAATATTGCCCTGCAAATAATGTTATGGCAAAAAACACGATGAATAATAAATAAACCTTCGTGAAATTTTTATTAAAAAAGTTAACATCAGGCATACTTAAAAATAGTTTTTATTATTTTAATGCCTGCCATTACACTGCCTTTTAATGTTCCGCTCACTTTACTTTCGCCCCCTGCCCTAATCTTATATTTTACTGGTACATTCATACAAACCAGTTTTTGTTTTACTGCTTTCACCTGCATTTCCACCGTCCAACCATAATTTTTATCTTCCATTTTTAACTCTTCCAATGCATTCCATTTTATTGCTCTAAATGGGCCTAAGTCTGTAAATTGATGTCCGAAAAATATGCGTATTAAAAAAACCGCCAGCCAATTGCCAAAAACTTGTTGTGGTGTCATACTACCTGGTTTTCTTAATTCTTTTACTCTACTGCCAATCACCATATCAACATTTTCAAAAATAATTGGCGTAAGGATATGGTCTAAATCTTCAGGGTAGTCACTGTAATCCCCATCGAGAAAAACAATAATATCGCAACCTCCTGTTTCTCTTATGTATTCAAGCCCCTTTAAGCAGGTTATACCATACCCTGATCTTTTTTCGAACAAAACAGTTGCACCATTGGCTTTTGCTACTGCTGCTGTGTTATCATCACTATTGTTATCTACAACAATAATTTCAGTACAAATACCTTTAGGTACGGCATTTAATACCAATGCAATACTTTTTTCCTCATTAACAGCAGGTATGATGAGTTTAATAATTTTGTTGTGATACATTATTGGGATATAAAAGAAAAAGAGAATAAAGCATAATACTGGTAAATATCATTAACAATTGGCGATTTTAGAAACCATTAATATTTACTTTGCGTAATTTCAATGAGGTCAAAAAAATATTATGAAAAAATACATCATCATTATCTGCGGTTTTTTACTAGTTATTAGCAATACGAATGCACAGGTAAAAAACTTACAAGACTATTTTAAAGAGATAGACAAATTCTTATCTGAAAATGTAAAAGCAGGTAAAGTAAATTATAAAAGTATCAATGCTGATACCAAAGACTTAAATGAATTAGTTTCTTTTGTTGCTACGAAACAAAAGTTCAATTCGCCTTCAGAAGAAAAAGCTTTTTACTTAAATGCGTACAATATTTTAGTTATAAAAGGAATTATCAATAATTATCCAACTAAAGGACCAATGGAAATTGCCGGTTTTTTTGATAAAAAGCAATATGCTATAAATGGTGCAAACCTTACTTTAAATAATATTGAAAACGACATTGTTCGCAAAAAATTCAACGATGCACGTATTCACTTTGCTTTGGTATGTGGTGCTAAGAGTTGTCCTCCAATTCAATCTTATGCATTTAAACCTGAAAAGTTAGATGCACAACTTGACTTGGTTACTAAACAAAGCATACAAAATTCTTCATTTACCAAAATAGATTCTAAAAACAATAAAGCTTCCGTATCAATGCTCTTTAGTTGGTACAAAGATGATTTTGTGAAAGCAAAAGGCAGCGTACTTGGTTTTATAAACAGCTATTTAAAAACCGCATTGCCTGCTAAAACCACTATAGAAAATTACACC
Source organism: Chitinophagales bacterium (assembly GCA_038225275.1). Lineage (GTDB taxonomy): Bacteria > Bacteroidota > Bacteroidia > Chitinophagales > Chitinophagaceae > Ferruginibacter. Next base: position 19,144 of record JBBREY010000012.1, read on the forward strand.
TACGATTGGGCGCTGAATGGCTAAAAGGGTTACTTAATAAAGGAAAAAAATACCGAAAACCTGAAGTTTTCGGTATTTTTTTTGATGTTGTAACACTGAACAGATAAGTTTGTAATTCAACATTAAAATTTCAAAATATGTCAACAACAAAATCATACGCAGTGCAAAATAGTGAATCAGATTTAGCTCCTTGGCAATTTGAAAGAAGGGAACCAGGAGCAAAGGATGTTGAGTTCGATATTTTATTTTGTGGCGTTTGCCATAGCGATCTACATCAAATAAAAAACGAATGGGGCAATTCTATTTTTCCGATGGTGCCTGGGCACGAAATTGTAGGTAAAGTAACTCGTGTAGGTAATGAAGTTTCTAAATTTAAAGTAGGTGATACAGTTGGTGTAGGTTGCTTTGTAGACTCTTGCAGAACATGCGACAACTGCAAAGAAGGGCACGAACAGTATTGCAGCAACGGCAACTCCAGCACATACAATTCTTTAGAGCAGGATAAAAAGACGCCAACTTACGGTGGATACTCAAAATCGATAGTAGTAAACGAAGATTTCATTTTAAATGTATCTGAAAAATTACCACTTAATGCTGTAGCTCCATTGTTATGTGCGGGTATTACAACCTATTCTCCGCTTAGGCATTGGAAAGTTGGTAAAGGCCACAAAGTAGCAGTAGCTGGGCTTGGTGGTTTAGGACACATGGCAGTAAAATTTGCAGTTTCGTTTGGTGCAGAAGTTACAGTACTTAGTACATCATCGAACAAAGAAGAAGATGCAAAAAAATTAGGAGCGCACAAATTTGTAGTAACAAAAAATACTACAGAATTAAAAGCAGTTACTGGCTATTTCGATTTTATAATAGATACCATTTCTGCAGAACATGATTATGCAACCTATTTATCGCTATTAAAAACCAACGGCGTGCAAATTTGCGTAGGTGCACCACCAACACCAGCGGCCATACATGTATTTAATTTGATAGGCGGCAGAAAGAGTTTAGCGGGTTCGTTGGTAGGAGGATTACCTGAAACACAAGAGATGCTTGATTATTGTGCAGAGCACAATATCGTTTCTGACATTGAAATGATAGATATAAAGGACATTCACGCAAGCTACGAACGCATGCTTAAGGGAGATGTAAAATATCGTTTTGTAATAGACATGGCAACATTGTAATTCATCATTCACTCAAATAAAAACATCATGGAAAAATTTGCATTATTAGCACGTGTAGTTGCTAAGCCAGGTAAGGAAGCAGCTGTAGAAGAATTTTTAAAAAGTGCTCTACCTTTAGCAGAAGCTGAACCAGATACTGTAAGATGGTATGGCTTGAAAATTAATGAAAACACATTTGGTATTTTTGACACCTTCGTAACAGACGAAGGTAGAAAAGCACATTTACAAGGACAAATTGCAGCCGCATTGATGGCGAATGCAGCTGAGCTTTTAGCCGTTGACCCTGTAATTGAGTTTGTTGATTTATTAGCAGTAAAATAAAAAAAATAAAATGAACATAACATTAGCACAAGCGGAAGCAGCAATTGCTGCTGCAAAAATTAAAGCGGCTGAACTAGATACTAAAATGGACATCTGTTTAGTAGACGCAGGGAGCAACCTTGTAGCATTTGCACGCATGGATGGCGCATGGATAGGGTCAGTAGATATTTCATTTAAAAAAGCAAAAACTGCTGCTTGGTTTACAATGGATACTGCAGCTTTGCCGCCCTTGGTACAACCGGGTCAGCCATTGTACAATATTGAACACTCTAATGGCGGACTAATAACCTTCCCCGGCGGTGTTGTTATAAAAAATAACGATGGAGATGTTATCGGTGCTATTGGTGTTTCTGGCAGTAGTGTGGACAACGACCATACCGTTGCTGTAGCCGGAGCAGCAGCAGTAAAATAAATTTAAAAACTTTTTTTTAGAGGCCCATCCAAAAGATGGGTCTTTTTTGTTGCTACCCTTTGTAGACGTTATTCTACCTAAAACCTTTGTTTTTTAAAGTAGTAAAAATACATTAAATAAAAAAATATTTATAGAAAAAATACTTTTTCCCCGTTTTAGGAGTTATAGCTATATAGAAATGAAAGAATCTAGAGACAGTATAATTACGCAGCTATTTGCCAACAAATATTCGTTGTTTAAAATCCATAACTGACAAAATATGTTTTCGATAGAAAAGCATTGCAATTTATTTTTCTCCAAGGTTAGGCAAATTGGCTTCACTCCTTCAATGGATGACTATAAAAAACGAAGACTCGGTATTTTTAATCTCATCAATTTTTTTGGATTAACAACGGGCATAACAATACCAATTGCAGGTTTTTTTGGCAATGGCTATCTTCCCGTTATAGCTTGGGTAGTTGCATTTTCACCGTTTGTGATAAGTTCTGTGGTTTTAATTTCCAATTATTATAAAAAATACTATTTCGCAATGATGTGGTATTTTATTCTTTACCCTACAGTAACATCGCTTGTATACTTTGGTGGCATTGATGTTGGTATAGAATTATTTTTTATTTTATACGGTGTACTAGCTGTATTTTTCTTACAAAAAATAAGGGCGATTTTAATCACAATTATATTTTCGGCAGCATGTTACCTCATTACTTCTACTCTCATGGGAGATTTTAAATTCGTAATGAAAAATATAAATTTTACTTTTTATTTTTTCAATCATTTACTTGCTTTATTTTTTATTTTTCTTGGTTTGTTTTTAATTAAAAAAGAAAATACTGGATATCAAAAAGAAATGAAATCGTCAAACGAAGAACTTACACTTTCAATAAATGAAGTAAATGAAAGTAAAATTTTACTGGCCGAAAAAGCTGAAATGTTGGAATCTCAAAAATTGCAATTAACGGAATTGGATGATTTAAAAAACAGGCTTTTCTCAATTATATCTCATGATTTAAAAACACCTATTTACAGCTTAAGAAATTTATTTAGAAATGTTGAAAAGTATGATATACCAGGCGACGAAATAAAAGTACTTGTGCCTGATATAATAAACGATTTAAATTATACTACTAGTTTAATGGAGAACCTTTTGCAATGGGCAAAAAGCCAAATGCAAGGCAATACAATTAACCCACAGCTACTTGATGTAGCCACAATGGTAAATGAAATAAAACAGTTATTAAGGCTACAAGCCGAAAGTAAGCAGGTTTATATCAAAGCGAAAATAGATCCATCTATAAATATTTATGCTGATAAGGATATGATCAATCTTGTGTTAAGGAATATAATTTCCAACGCAATAAAATTTACCCCAAATAATGGAGAAATAAATGTAGGGGCAAAGTTGCACAACGATGTAGTTGAAATGTATGTACAAGATACTGGCACAGGCATAAGTGCTGAAAATATTGAGAAGTTATTCTCAAACCAGTATTTCACTACAAACGGCACGGCTAACGAAAGCGGTACCGGACTTGGGCTAATGCTTTGCAAAGAATTTTTAAACAAAAACGGTGGCAACATTAGTGTTGAAAGCGAATTGGGTAAAGGCAGTAAATTCGTATTCACTTTGCCAAGAGCTATCGTACCCGCATAATCATCTTCATTTTACTCTCCATTTAAGTATCTTAAAAAGTACGCAACCGTTAATTAAATCATTTTTCAATAATTTTGTTTTGTTGTGGTTATTTTTATAAAAGTGTACGCACATTAAAACCTTAATTATTACGTTAAATGGATTTGTATATTTATATCAGCATGGGATTGGTTGTGGGTTTTATTTTAGCATGGATTATTCAATTGATGAACATTCAAAAAATAAAAAAAGAAAATAAAAGTGTTAAAGGATTATTGGAAAGTGAAAAGCTGATAAAAGAAAATGCACAAAAAGAAAACAGTACCTTATTGCAGTCTGCAAATGCAGCCTTACTTACAACAAAAATAAAATTAAAATCTGCCGAAGATCTAATAAGGGTAATGGACAATGATATTTTGTTGATGCAGAAAAGTAACGAAGAGACTGAAGACTTACTTGCAAAAGGCGAACCAGCAATACATGATTTAAAACTAAAACTTATTGAAGCCAATAATATCATTTCAAGATATAAGGCTCAGGTTGGTGAAAAATAGTTTTTAAATTATTGATTCTTTTTAGCGTCTGCTCTATCTTCTTTGTCTTTTTGAAATTTGTTAAACAGATCCAATTTAAAATTTACATTTCCATCACTTCCAGTTTTTCCTCTTAAAAAAATACTTCTCCCCACTTTAGCATTGGTACCAAGGTTTACAGGATTATAGTCCTCATTTCTTTTTTTAAGGTTGTTAAGGGGAATTTGTATACTTAAATCTGATCCTGATTTTTTGCTGTAAATACCTTCAACAAACAGTGTTAGAACCGAAGATTGTATCTCCATTCTGTTCAATTTAATATCACCATTTTTAATGGTCAGATTGTCCTTTAACTCTGCAAAAGTAATATTATCAAAATCCCGTTTTCTAAAAATAAAATTTTGAATTTTTTTGATAGGTTCAAAATTATTCAATGCGCCGTTTTTTAAAGAAAAACTTACAGCACCATTTGCTGACGATGGAAGCACTTCACCATCGTCATTTATTTTTATTTCCGTGTTAACCTTAGCAGTGAGCTGACCTTCCAAATTCGCTGCACCTATTCCATCTTGACCAAAATTATTAAAAGATGCAAATAATTTTTTTACATCTACACTGTTTACTTCTGCATTGATACTTGCAGTATGATAAGCACCTGCATTGTTCAGCATTTGTCCCTTTATATTCATACTGCCGCCCGTTGCCTGCATGCTCACATTGTTTATTATATACCTATCCTGCAACAACGTAATGCTTGCATTTGCATTGTTCGCTAAAAATTTTCTATACCTTAAAACAGGTGCAGTTAATGAAACATCAATTATACTTTTTTCCAGTATATCATCAATTTTAACAGCCATATCTCCAAAACTTTTCTTGTTGGCACTTACTTTTTTTACAGCATTGCCTTTCTTTTTCAACAAATATGTAAATGCACCTAAATTAAGGTCAGGGGAAAAAACATTGTAATCTATTTTTACCCTGTTAGGCTCTGTATTTATTAATGTAAGTACATTTTTAGCCGAACCATTCATTACAATTTTATTGTTAAGAATATTGCACTGTAAGTTTTGAATGAAAACATCTGAATTTTTAAAAACAAGCGCACCATTTACAGCTTTGAGCTCAACATTACGGGGTGCATAAAGCATCGTTCCGTTTTTAAAAGATAAACTTCCATTAAGAAATGAATTTGTACTGTTGTTTTTTTCAATGGGCCCTTTATAATTAAGCAACACATTTGCATTTCCGGCTAAAAGCTGAATAGAGCTTATGGGGATAACGTCATTTAATTCCGTTAAATCAAAAGCAGAAGCGAGATCGCATGTAAGAGTTGGAATGGTAAGGTTTGATATGTCTATTTTATGAGAAGTAACAGGAAGGCCCCGCCATTTTGCTTTTAAGTTGCTAATGCTAATGATTGAATTAGGATCGTACCGAGGTTGACCGATCACAACTTCATTGCTAAAGTATCCTGTAAAGCTTGCGTCTTCAAAATCAATAAATGGAGTTGCCATATCTGTGTTATCAACTTTCCATTCGGCATAAATATAAGGTTCGCCACCCTGTAAAGGGCCTCTTAATTTTGCAAACGCACTAATTGGTTTATTTAAACTAACCATTGACAATGATGTTGCAATCCTTGCAGGCAATAATTTTTTAGCATCGTCATACAATATTTTAGAAGCATAAACATCTAAAGAAAATACAGGATTTTTATCTCCCAGATCAAACCTTCCTGAAAGATTAAAAGGCTTTCCTGCAATATTAATATCAATGCTATCAAAACTTAACACCTGACTTACTTTGCCATATTTTAAATTAAAATCACCGGTAAAAGAGGCTCCTTTTAAAAATGTTCCTCTTGGTATATTAAAGGCCATGCTATTTATAAAAAGATCGGCATCAGTATTTATATTTAAAATGCTATCATCATCATTTAATTTTAAAGCAATTTTCTTTACATCAAAATCATGCAATTTCTCTCTCTTACGGTCATCCAAAATGAATCGCACATTTTGAAGTAAAATATTCTTTATTGAAATATCATTTGCTGTTTTCTTCGGCCCGCCAGATGGATCTTTCTTACTTTTTAGAAGGTACGTATTACTGTATCCACTTGTATCAGTGTAAAAATAAATATTGGCATTGCGCAATACTAAACCGGTTAATGCATCTTCTTTTTTTATTAATTTGAAGATATTTAAATTTACGAAGGCATCTTTTGCTGCAAAAAAAGCATGGTGGTGATTCTCATACATGCTATCAGTGAGTGATACATCATTTAAAACAACAGCAATTCTTGGGAAATTTTTAAATAAACTGACATCAGCATCGCCAATAGTAAGTTTTCCGTTAAGCTTGTTACTAACAGTTTCTGTTATCTGCTTTATTATTTTTGCCTTGTTGGCTTTTACATAAAAAAAGGCACCAACATACAATAATATTACTAAGAGTACAACTGCCAGAAAAACCTTTATTAAAACTGGTAAAATCTTTTTCAAATTTGTTATTTAATGGAACGATATTAATTATGTTACAGTGAAATTTAATTTCAAATTACAAAGTATCAAATGTTAAGCCCTTTTCTGCTTTAGCAGCAAAGGGAAAAATAATACACATTATGAAAATACAATTTTTGAGTATAGGAAAAGCCCATGAGAGTTTTGTAAAAGAAGGTGTAGACATGTTTACAAAAAGAATTTCTAATTATTTTAATGTTGAATGGGTTGTTGTCCCAATGCCTAAAAATGCCGGAATTATGGAACCTGCAATGCTTAAAATAAAAGAAGGTGAAGTTCTATTTCCAGTAATAAACAAAGAAGATTATGTGGTTTTACTTGATGAGCATGGCAAAGCCCTTACAAGTGAAGCTTTTAGCAACTTTATTGAACAGCGTACTGTAGAAAGTGTTAGAAATCTAATCTTCATAATTGGTGGCGCTTACGGGGTATCAGATTTAATTATTAAAAGGGCAAATTTTAAATGGAGTTTATCTACCCTGGTGTTTCCTCACCAGTTGGTTAGATTAATTTTGGCTGAGCAAGTTTATAGGGCGTGCTCTATAATGAAAAACGAAAAGTACCATCATGCTTAAAACAAAACAGCCACAAAATAATTGTGACTGTCTTTTCTTGAAATAATGTCTGGTGCTTAATTAATTCTTGACCAAGTCTGAGAATTCTCCTGACCAGCTGCATTTTTACCACTTATTCTAATTTCATTGTTAGCAATTACAGTGATAGTTGCAGGCTGGTAATTAAGTGCGCCTGAGTTACAGTTGCTTAATAAATTATCTATGGTGTAACCACCCGCCTTGTCTGACTTTATACTTTTCCATTTAATATCATTTTCACGGTAACATTGGGTGTTGTTGCTTAGAAAGGTCAATTTGCCTTCAGAAGAAAAAAGAGAAACTGAAACAACACTGTTTAGCAATGTATTTTCAGGATTGTTACTTGTAAGCTGCCACTTTCCGTTTAAAGAAAATACAGCGCCACCAGTTGTATTCGTTGCTTGTCTCACAGCATCGCAACTTGCAAAAGCAAGTATTATCGCCAATAGAGAAAAAAGTTTAAGTGCTTTCATAATATTTGTTTTTAAGTTTAGATGGCAATTTTCAAAAAGCATACCAGCACATAATTTTTAAATACGATCTGTTTATGTTAACAAAACTTTGGATAAATTTTTGACTTAGCTTTGGCCAAAAAATAAGAATGGATTTTTCAAAATACCCTGTAACGCTTATCCTGATTGCTGCAAATGTTATTTTTTCGATCATAGGTTTTTCCAATAATAACTTTTTGAGTAAAACAATTGGTTGGCCATATTATGAAAAGCGAAACAAAGAATATTACCGTTTTATAACTTCAGGTTTTTTACATGCAGACTGGATTCACCTCTTCTTTAACATGTTTACCCTTTATTTTTTTGGTAAAAATGTTGAGCTGATCCTATCTCTGAGTGGCCTTGGTGGTAAATTTGCATACCTCGCTCTTTATTTTTTAGGGTTAATAATTGCAGATATTCCGAGTTATTTAAAACACAACAATGATTCGGATTACCGATCGCTAGGCGCATCTGGCGCAGTATCTGCTGTAATTTTTTCGAGTATTATCTTCAGCCCCTGGAGCAGTATTTATTTATATGGTGCTATACAAATATCTGCTACCATTTATGCTATCTTATATGTTATCTATTGCATTTATATGGGCAAGAAAAATCAGGACAATGTAAACCATGATGCACATTTATGGGGCTCTGTTTTTGGATTCGCATTTACCATTGTTTTAATAGCAGTTATAAGGCCTGAACTTTTCCCATATATTTTAGAAGACATAAAGAAGCTTAGTGTATTTGGGACTAACGAATTAAGCTCAGTTTTAGAATTTGTTTTGAACTCGAGGTAAGTTTAAAACGATCATCGATTCTATACCCGATCACCCAAACTATCTTTTTATTTGACTCTAAAACCCAGCAATTAGCTTTTTGCAAAAGAGACAATTTTTGGTCTATAAAAAAACGACTTAATTTCTTCTTTTTTGTCATACCAAGCGGATAAAAATAATCTCCCATTTTCCATTTGCGCATTATTAAAGGATATTCGAGATGGATCGCATCAATGAGAGCAGTGTGTGCATCTGCGATAAATCTTTCAGGAACGCATGTATGTTTAAATTCTAATTTTCCTTGCTCAAATAAAACAGTATTTGAGCCTTCTTCAATAATAATATTCTCTGTTTGTAAAGCAGCATTATTGGGCGAAATAATCAGCCACTTTCTGTTTACTAAAATAATATGCGATGTTGATTTGATGAATTTTCCGGATTCACTTTTTAATAATTTTTCAACTTCATTTACCTGCATTGCTGTAAAACCTGCATTTTTAATTATTTCATAAATGACAGTTTGCAGCGGTTTTGTTTGCAATAATTTCAAAATAGGAATATGAATTTCGTCGCCCTTCTTTTCAATTAATTTCTCCTTGATTTGTTCTATACTTTTTTCATACAAATATTCAACAGCTGCAAAGCGCTCAATATTTTTTAAAATATTATTTAGGGCTTCAGGATATACTTTTTCAATAGATGGAAGGATCTCATTTCTAAATAAATTCCTTGTATAATCGTTACTTGCATTGGAGCTATCGGTTATGTATGCGATGTTATTTGCGACAGCATATTCTTCAATTTCTTTTCTATTTGCAAACAATAAAGGCCTAATAATATTTTGTTGCTTGGATTTAATTCCCCTGAGCCCCTTAATACCCGTACCTCTAAAAAAATTCATAACTACCGTCTCCACATTATCATCTGCATGGTGGGCTGTAAGCAAAAAAGAAATTGCATTGTCTGTTTTTTCACTTTCCGTCATCAATTGTTTAAACCAATCGTAACGAAGTTTACGGGCAGTTTCTTCAATGGAAGTTTTATTTAATTCAGCCTCTAACTTTGTATCAAATGTTCTTAAAAAAAGTTTAACGCCTAATTGCTTACTTAATTCTTTTACAAACAATTCATCTCCGTCACTTTCTTCTCCCCTTAATTTAAAATTACAATGTGCCAAAGAAAAACGAAAGCCTGCAGCAGCACACAAGGCGCAAAGCACAGACGAATCTGCACCACCACTTACAGCAATCAGCAGGTTATCTTTTTCACTGAAAAGATTTTCCTTTTTTATATAGGCTAAAAATTTTTGTAAGAGTTCCATTTGATAAAGCAGCAAAGGCAATTAGATAATTTTATTAAAATCGAAGACCAGGTCTATCTCTTCTGGAATTTATTTCACCTACACTTATCAGTTGGTCTGTTCTGTCACTAAAGCTTTTATAATACACTAATACGGTATAATTATTTTCAGTTTCCCAGTAATTCCCTTCTAACTGGTTCGTATTATCTACACCATTTTCATCTTCAAGTAAATAAGTATAAGCATAATACCCCTGTTTCATAAAAACCGATGTTTCATACCACCCGTTTGTTTCATTAAATCGCATTTTGTATTTATCACTTGCAACAAAACCTGTAAACTGTCCTGCTAAATAAATATTTTTACCAACAAAAGATTTTCCACCTGCCGGTGCAAAACTAAATTTTACTGTTGCATAGTCTCCCTGCCAAAAAGGGTTTATGCTTTCGTAAGTAACAATGTTAAAACTGCTGTTATAATCAGGGTAATAAACATAACGTTGGGCGCTTCTGTCAACATCAGGAATAACATACATATTGGTGTAAGTTTTGCCATATTCAGCGTGGTCAATTCGATCACTTTGCAATCTAAAACTCCTTAAATCAAGCCACCGCCATTCTTTCCCGCCCGGAAATTGTGCAATATTTTCGTTGCTATAATCAAGCACGTTACCTCTTACAAAAGTTGGTGCAATATCTTTTTGCGCATTATCCCACCGATTGTTTTGTAATACAACTACTTTAATTTGTTGGGCCGCACTAAACGCATTTATATCTGATGTTGTAACTGTAAACCTTACCTTTTGGTAAGTTGTAAAATTTTGTGCACTTAACAGCTGAACCACTGAAGCACCAACGGAAGCTTTATTTTCAACCACCAAAAGTCTTTTAGTAAACGCAAGTTTTGAAGTATCCCCATCTAAAAAAATCTTTACCAGATAGTTTCCAGAGCGGATTGGCAATGAATTTTGTTCGGGCAAAATAGCCTGGTAGTGTGTATATCTCGTAAGTGCAATGGAAGAATATCGATAGGTTGTGATTCTATTCTGTGTAAAACCTTTTATATAATCGAAAGGTGAAAGATTTACCGGCACCCAGTTGTAATCACACAATTGGTAAGTGTAATAATAACTTTTAAAATTTCCTTCTAGATCATCAAACTCCAGCTGAAATCTATCTGAGCTTTTTAATGTGTAAACCGGCAATTGCAACTGGTTACCGTATTGAAATAATTGTGGCGTAGCAATATTAGATTTATAGATTTTATCGGGTTCCTGTGCCCATGTTGTAGCGCCTATCAGCAGTAATGTAACACAAATGAAAAATTGTTTAAAACTCATTTACAGCATTAATTATTTATTTTTGAAGGTACAACAAAAAATTTCCCATTTGAACGTTTCTTACTTCATTGCCAAAAGATTAGCATCTGTTAAACAGAAAACTTTTAGCAGGTTTATAATTGGGCTGGCAGCGGCTGCCACAATACTTAGTGTTGCGGTAATGATTGTTGCGCTCAGTTTTGTAAATGGTTTTCAAAGGGTGATCAGTACAAAGGTTTTTAACTTTTGGGGGCATGTGCGGGTGCAACAAAACTTAGAAGACAGAGTTGGCAATGCAGAAGAATATCCTATTTATGCAAATGATACAGTAGAAAATTATTTAAAGAAATTACCTGAAGTTGCATCCGTTGAAAAATATGCTACCAAATCTGCCATACTTAAATATGGTACCGATATCGAAAGTGTGCTATTGAAGGGTATTGATGAAAAATACAATTTTAAAAGACTTCAACCTTTTTTATTAAAAGGAAAATGGATCTCCTTTGCAGACAGCAATTACAGCAAACAAATAAACATAAGCAACTATACAGCAAACCAACTAAAACTTTCAGTAAACGACAGTTTGATCGTTTATTTCTTTAGACCCGACGGAACCAGAACGCAACGCAAGTTAAATATAGCAGGCATTTACAAAATTGGCATCGAAGAATATGACAAAAATTTTGCCCTATGCGATTTAAATCTCATAAGACGACTGAACGCCTGGGAGCCTACCCAAATTGGAGGATATGAAATACTTTTAAAAGATTACAAACAAACAGATAGCATTTCTAAAAAAATGTATAATGAGTTGCCAGATACCTGGTACAGTAAAAGCATAAGAGAAATTTACCCGCAAATTTTTGACTGGCTTAATTTGCAAGGCCAGTTAAAAAATATCTTATTGGTAATAATGATTATTGTGGCGGCTGTAAATCTGGTAACATGTCTAATAATTCTAGCATTGGAACGGACTGCTATGACTGGCATTTTAAAAGCAACTGGTGCCACCGACTGGGATATTCAAAAAATATTTTTAATAAACACATCAGGCATTGCTTTACTAGGGATTATTGGCGGAACATTAGTTGGAATAGGTATTTGCATACTTCAACAAAAAACAGGATTTATAAAATTAAATGAAGAATCTTATTATATGTCCGTTGCGCAGGCAGATATTGACTGGAAACAAATTGTAGCTGTTGATGTGTTCACTTTAGTAATTTGTATGGCCACGCTCATTATTCCAACTTATCTTGTAAAGAAGGTGCAGCCGGTAAAAGCAATAACCTTTAGATAGCATTAATTAGTAAGTGAATATAAAATAATGCCGGTGGCAACAGCAGCATTCAAAGACTCTGCTACTCCTATTTTTGGAATGGTAATTTTTTCATCTATCAATTCTAAAACGGATGGAGAAATTCCTTTCGACTCGTTTCCAATAATTAATATCCCCTCTTCAATTTTACCAAACGTTGATAATTTTTTGCCTGCTAAAACAGCGGCATATTTTTTTATGTTTTGATGCTTTCCCAATTCCTCAACAATGTTTCCATAACAAATATTTAGTCGACCAATGCTCGCCATTGTACTTTGCACTACTTTTGGGTTATAACAATCCGCAGTTGCATAACTGCAAAAAATTGTTTGTATGCCAAACCAGTCGGCCGTTCTTATAATAGTTCCTAGGTTTCCGGGGTCCTGTATATCATCTAAAAACAATGTGAGTTTGTTGCTAATGTTGATACTGCTAAAAACAGGTCGCTTCTTAAACACACCTAATATATTATTTGCCGTACTTAAGGCAGAAATTTTTTCCAGTTCAAATTCTTCTATTATAACAATTTTTATTTCGTATTGTCTTTTAAATTTATCAGGCAGCTCTTTAAAGCCCGCAGTGTTACAATAAATATGTTCACATTCAAATATATTATGGTGTAATAATTCTGATACAACTTTAGGCCCTTCGGCTATAAATGTGCCGTGCTCATCCCTAAATTTTTTGTGCTGCAAACTTTGGATATATTTGACCGTCGATTTATTTATCATATTGAAATTTTTGCAGCTTTTGCACTTAAATCCTAATGAACGCTTTTAGCATTAAAAATATAGTTTTTCTTTTAGTATTAATTTCTTCCTGTACAATTATTAGAAAAGCTCCAAAGAACAATCCCTATTTAGTTGCCAATTCCATTGAACTTATTGGAGGCAATTTTAATAAAATAGAACGTCAGTCAGTAGTGCAACGTCTCAACAACCAGTTGGATGATAGCAGCAAAGTAAATGTAAAAGATGCCTTCTTTGTTTTACATATCATAAAAAAACCTTCAGTTTACGATACAGGTTATTCGGCATTATCAGCATTTAACATGCAAACTTCCATGTATCATTTAGGTTATTACAATGCAAAAGCTACTTATACCCAAGATACTGTTAACCGGAAGGTCACTGTGAAATATAAAGTCTTTGCCGGCAAACCAACCCTCATTGATACTTTAAGATATAGACTAAAAAAGGATGACTTGCAACAGATCGCACTTCATTCTGCAAAGCAAACATATATTGTACAAAATACACCAGTAACAAAAATTGCAGTACTTGCAGAGATAGCAAGGCTGGTAGATAGTTTTAGAAATAACGGCTATTATAAATTTACCGCTGCTGAGTTAAGAATGCGAGGAGACAGTTCAATTGCATCTCTTACCAATATTAGTGATGACCCTTTTGAACAATTACGATTGTTGAATGAGGCACAACTAAAAAAAGATTCACCAACTGTAAAACTCGCCTTAGATTTAAATTTGCCTGAGGACTCCACAAAACTGAACAAATACTCCATCAACAAAATTTATATTTTAAGTGATTACAGAGTTGAAGATATTATAAATGACACCTCAAACTTAGTTCAACGGAGTACAAAGAATTTTATACTGCGCTACCACGAAAGATTATTTAAAACATCTTTATTGGCAAGAAATATAACAATCAGGCCGGGAAATTTGTATAGCCAAAGAGAATATTTTCAAACAATCAGCAACCTTACAAAATTGGGGGTGTGGAAGAGCATAAATATTCGAGTTGTTGAAAACCTTGACGAATTAAATAAAATTGACCTCATTATTGAACTCATTCCTGCACGTAAATTTTTATTCGAAAATTCTTTAGAGGCAAGTTATTCTTCTTCCAGCAATACTACAGCTGCGCTTGGTGGAAATCTATTTGGTGTTTCTGCTAACTTTTCTTTAAAAAATAAAAATATTGCCAAACAAGCCATAAGTATGACACACAATTTGAGGCTAGGGGTTGAACTTAACAAGGCAAGCCGCAGCAACTCAAACAACATTATTTTTTCTAACGAAATAAGTTATAGCAATACGGTTTTAAAACCGGGCCTCTCGCCACAAATAATAAAATTATTTCGTTTAAAAAGTGGCGAATCTTTTATTAATTCCGGCTTTGCGTATAACAACAGACTCAACCTTTTTAGCCTGCAAACCGTCAATTTAAATGCAGGTTTTACAGGAATTGATAAAAAAAACCGCAACTATGTTTTCCGTTTATTAAATACCAATTTTAGTTATTTGTACAATGAGTCCAGAACATTTACTGACTTGTTAAATCAGAATCCTTTTCTGAGATATTCTTACAATACATCTTTCACAATTGGAACTGCTTTTAGTTATTCAAGTGTTTTTCGTAATACCTACCATCCTTTGAGTTTATCAAAAGAAAGAAATTTTAAATTCAACATCGAAGAATCAGGCTTATCTCCTTTAGGGTTGTTACCGATTGTAAAGAAGTTTAAAAGAAAATATATAAAGTTTGATGCAGAGTATAAATACACGGTTGCTAAAGCCAAGAATGCTGTTGCTTTTAGAGCTTTTGTTGGTGTTGGTGTTCCTCTTTTTAAGGATACCGCATTGCCATTTTTTAAACAGTTTTATGGTGGTGGCAGTAACAGTATGCGAGGTTGGCCTGTTAGAGGTATTGGGCGTGGAGGGCAGAAATTAATTCCTTACAGTGCAACCTCTCCTAATATTTTTAACGACCGTACAGGTGATATGCAATTAGAAACCAACATAGAATTTCGGCATGATATTGCACGGATTGTACCTGATTTAATTAGTCTGAAAGGCGCTGCATTTATAGATATTGGCAATATTTGGAATCTTCGTGATACCAAAAGTGGAGGCGTTTCTGATCTTACAAAATTTGAATTTAAAAATTTATACAGGCAATTAGGATTATCAGCCGGGTATGGTTTTAGAATTGATTTTTCTTACCTCATTTTGCGAACAGATTTTAGCTTTCGCTTTAAACGACCTGAAAGCAGCGACGTAAACAATGGTTGGAAGGCACCACCGATTGGGTTTAAAGACGCATTCCAAAAAATATTTTCGAGATCTTACCGACAATGGCGGTACGAGAATTTTAATTTTACAATCGGTATAAACTACCCTTTTTAAAATAAATTTAAGTTGACATCTCACCTACATATTCCATAAAAGCTTCCATAGTTTTTGCAGCATCAACATTGATGTCGCCAATTTTCGTGCGACGTAGCTCGCTCAAATAGGCACCACACCCCAAACTTGTACCCATATCATGCGCAAGGCTACGAATGTATGTTCCAGTGCTACAAACTACCCTAAAATGTACAACAGGTAACTCAACCGCTGTAATTTCAAATTCATTAATGGTAATGGTTCTGGCTTTTAGCTCAACATCTTCTCCCCTTCTTGCCAATTCATATAATGCAACGCCATCTTTTTTTATTGCAGAGTAAATTGGTGGAAACTGTTGAATTTCTCCAAGAAATTGCTTGGTTGCTTTTTTAATTTCGTTTTCAGTAACATGAGCAAAATCTTGAAAATTTTCAGGTGTACTTTCTTTGTCGTAAGTTGGCGTAACAGCCCCCAAAGTAAAAGAGCCCGTATATTCTTTTACTTGCGCCATATACTCATTTATTTTTTTTGTAAACTTACCGGTGCAAACAATCAAAAGTCCCGTAGCAAGAGGGTCCAATGTACCGGCATGACCAACTTTTTTAATTTTTAAAGTGCTTCTTATTTTTCTTACCACATCAAACGAAGTCCAATGTAGAGGCTTATCAATTAAAACAACCTGCCCTTCTTCAAATATTTTTTTTGCTTCATCGCCTATTAATATTTGTGGTAATTGAATTCTTTTTGGAACTGATTCCCCATCCGCGTGCTGTGCAATATGTTTTGCAAAATATGATCCTTTGGCCAATGTAATTTTTTGCGAAAATAAACTATATAATTTTATTAAAACAGCATTATAAAACCTGCATTGCTTTCAGCTCTAAGTATTTGTTGATGGTATTTACTGTTAGGTTTTGCGGGGAACTTATAATTGATAATATGCCATATTTAAGCAATTCTTTTACGACCAGGCGTTTTTCGTATGCCAATTTATCTGCAATAGTCTTTACATATACATCTTCAATATTATTTGCCTTAGCAACCGATAATTGTGTTAACTCAACATTTTCGAAAAATACCACCAACAGTAAATGATGCTTTGCAATGGAACGCAAATAGCTTAATTGCCTTTGCAGCCCATTTAAGGATTCAAAATTGGTGAAGAGCACGAGTAAACTCCTCTGCTTAATTTTATTACGAATTTGCATGTAAAGCATTTCGTAATCACTTTCTAAAAATGCAGTATTCTCTTTATACAAAACCTGCATTATATTTTCTCTTTGTATCGGCATTCTATCTGCAGCGATTACACTACCCATTTTATTTGAGAAACTAATGAGACCAATCTTATCCTGCTTTTGCAGGCAAACGTTGGTGAGTGCAAGCGTCGCATTAATGGCATAATCTAGCAAACTAAGTCCATAAAATGGCATTTTCATTAGCCTCCCTTTATCAATAATACAGTAAACCTGTTGCGATTTTTCGTCTGTATAATTGTTAACCATCAAAGTGCCTTTTCGTGCTGTGGCTTTCCAATTGATTGTTCTTATATCATCGCCGCCAACATAGTCTTTTATCTGCTCAAACTCCATACTCTGGCCAATTTTTCGTAAACGCTTATTACCTTGTTCATTAGTAAATGCCTGCGCCATTAGTTGGTATTTACCAAGGTTTATAAACGATGGATAAACTTTTACAGTATCAGTAGCTTTAACAATTTCCCGCTTTTGTAAAAATCCTAATCGTGACTCAAAATAGATAATGATGTTTCCAAAGTCATAATTTCCCCGTTCAAATGGT